>NZ_LZKC01000026.1:0-22376 GCF_001672685.1 Mycobacterium sp. E2462 | reverse complement strand
ACGGCCGGACGGTGCTGCGGGTGTGCCGCGCCGTCCTGGGACCCGTGGACGCCGATGATGCGTGGTCGGAGACGATGGTCTCGAAGGGCTGTTTGACTGTCACGGGGTGTAGACGTGTAGTGAGCGATTTTCGTGAGGTCGTTCTCGCGTCGAGCAGCATAAGTGCCGCCGCCCGTCGGAATCGAGGACATCGCGATGCACTCTACGGGGCGGCACGGCGCACCAACCAGGGGATCAGCGTCGCCCTTGATCTGCTGCCGCTCGAAGTGTTGGAGGATTTCTCCGGCTCGGGTCCTCTCGCGGTGGGCTTCCCTGCGCCTTAAGCTTTTTCGCCGGCCACCGGGTCTCCATCGTGACAAAGGGCCAACCCAACACGGGTTGGCCCTTGATCTGGCTCAGCGTGTCAAGGCCCGTGGATCCCAGGGGGCGTTGGTGCCCCAGAGCACCGATTTCACAAGGGCTGCGCTGACCGTGTCGGTATCCACGGTTAGCGTGCGTTGCGCTGAGCGACGGCCCCAGATGGTGAGCAGACGGTTTGCCGTGGCGGTGATGACGACGGCGTCGCCCGTCGCGGGTTGCTCGACGAATTCGAAGCGTGCGCCGCCGCCGCTGCGTTCGTAGACGAGGTCAGCACATCCGGGACTGCGCAGCACAATCCGCAGTTCGCCCTCGACCCCGGCGTGCTCCGCTCGCCAGTCGGGAGCTTCGTAGAGCGTCGGCATTGTGTTAAGCAGATCCACCGCGTGTCGAGTCAGCTCTGGTTGAGTGAGAAGCTGATCGGACAGGTCGTCGTCGCCGACGATGTCCCACCGGTGAATAGCGGACTCGCTGCGCATGTGGACGGCCAGTTGCGCGACAGTGAAGGTCCGGCCAGTGAACAAAAAGATGGGGTCGCCGGAGTCGGCAAGTGCGGACGCGGCTGTCAGCAGCCGCTCACCCTGCGTGAGGAATTCGTCTGCGAGGTCGGCGGCACTCAAAGCGAGAAACGCTGCTTCGCGCTCGCCGAATTCTCGGGTCGGCCGCTGCTGGTCATGGTTCACTTTCAACTCGATAAGGTCAACGATCTCTTTCGTGCCGGCTGCCAGGTGGGCAGAGATGCTGTGGGCAGTCCAGCCCGCGCAAGCGGTCGGTGTATTCGGTGCCACTTCAGCAAGGATGGCTGACAGTGCTTGGCTTTCCAGCGATGGTGAGGCCTGAGATGGTGCCATCAGGATTCTCCCTAACTTGAACACGGCGCCGCCGATGCGACCCGGCGGCGGTGGCCACGACGTGGACCATCACCGCGAAGACGTTCCTCTTGATGAAAATGTGAGGTCGCCGCGGTTTCCGTGCCAACCTCGCGTGCAGCAGCACCAAACGGCTACCTAGGGCGACGGCCGAGGGAGTTGGAAGGACTGAATACTGCGAAACAGCGCACAAGCAGGTGCCGAAGTTCCGAACGCTGTGCGCGGTAACCGAAATGGCGGGGAATTTCACACCGACGATATGCGTTCGCCCGTCAGTATGCGTGCCGCCACCCACGGACCGCCGTACCAGTAGTTGACGCCGAGGCAGCGAGACTCCAGATTGGTCAGCATGTTTCGGAGCACCTTGGCATAGTCGTCGGTATGCATGATGTCGACTAACACGAGTTGACCACCGGGCTTGAGGACTCGAACCATCTCGGCTAGCGCTTCACTTCGGCGAGCAGGGTCGGGCACGTTGTGCACTGCCAGGGCAGAGGTGACGACGTCGAATGACGCGTCAGGGAAGGGCAATTCGGTCATGTCGGCGGTGTGAAGCTGTATGCGGTCGGCCACCCCGTCAGCACGAGCGTTCGCCCATGTACGCCTGGGATCGTTGCCGGATTGATCGATGCTGCGCCAGAGATCAATGCCTTCGGCTTTGCCGCGCGGGAGCCGATGGGCGGCGGCGATAAGTACGGCCCCGCTGCCGCAGCCGACGTCGAGGAGGTGCTCATCACCAGCCAATCCGAGTCGGTCCAATTCGCGCCGCCATACGATGTGTTTCCCACGCAATGTGGTGTGTAGGTACAGCCCTGCTTGACTAAGGAGCGCCGCCGCGGGAACAAGCCACCAACGATCGAACCTGCGCGCGAACATCAGCATTACCACGCTGGCCGCACCGTATCCTGCGGGATAGTGGGGCGCCTCGATCCCATACTTGCGGGTAAACGGTCCTTTCATCCTCACTCCCTTTCTCCCGCACTCGGCCGTCGATGTGCGTGGCCCCAATCCAGCTTGAGTCAAGCTCGACTTTCTTGATGCAGCCGGGCTAGTAAGGCATCGGTGAACGCGGCACCGTGGGTGGCGTAACCGACGTGACCGCCGGGCAGTTCGACCACTTCGCGCTCAAGCAGGCGGCCAAGCTGTTGACTGACCGCGTGATTCGGGTAGCCGCGGCATTCTCGGCCCGCCGCGGGAATCATCCGCTGAGCCAGTGGCCTCAGCGCAGCGACGGAAAAGTGCACCGTTGTGTACTGCCGGAGCTCGTGTTCGAGCCAGTAGATCGCATTGGCCCTGATGTGGGGGGCTCTTGAGCTCCTTGACCGTCGCATGACCGCATGATCGACTGGCGGAAAAGCGTTTTCGCGGAACTTGGTCATCGCGTAATCGATCCCACGGCGCCGATAGACATCGTAGACATCGCTGAAGAAATCAATCCACCGCTGACCGTCGGGCTGAAGACGCATGGCGCACGGCTCAAATGGCACGACGG
The DNA here is from genome assembly GCF_001672685.1 of Mycobacterium sp. E2462. NCBI lineage: Bacteria > Bacillati > Actinomycetota > Actinomycetes > Mycobacteriales > Mycobacteriaceae > Mycobacterium > Mycobacterium sp. E2462. The sequence continues at coordinate 19,658 of NZ_LZKC01000026.1, read as the reverse complement.
TATCGATCACTTCGGGATGGTCCATCGCCAGGCGCAGCGCAACCACACCGCCAGAACTGGTGCCGAAGACGGTGGCCGGCTCACCTCCACCGACGTGCTCGATGAGGCATCGCGCGTCGGCGGCGTCAGTATGCAATCGCTGCGAGTAATCCTGCGGACCGTCGAGCCGGCTGCGAGTAAAGCCGCGACGGTCATAGCTCACCACCAGATAGTGCGCCGACAATCTCGTTGCAAAGGATTCGAAGACGGTGGCATCGCCATTGGCCCCCGGAATCAATATCATCACCGGACCGGCGCCGCGCGTTTCGTAATATAGCTGCGCTCCTGCGACATCCAAGATGCTCATACCGGTGCGCCCGAGCGGCCCTCGGTGACAAATGGCTGGGCACGCAGGACCGCCGTGTGCTTGAACGTAATTTGCGTTCCTTCGGTGAGGAATCGCGCGATCGCCGCGAGTTGGTGCGCATCGAACTCCGACAACAGTGCTTTGAGATCGCCACGAAGCGGCTCGAACACTTCGTGTACCTCGTCGACGCGCGCCTGAACTGGGCGCAAGATCTGTTTACGCCGATCGTGCGGATGAGGTTCCCGATGAAGGTAGCCGGCGGTCTCAAGGCGCGCGACTACGCCGGTTACCGCCCCCGTCGTCAACCCGGTCACCGCGGCGAGTTCGCTGCCGGTCATTGCGGGTCGCTCACGCAGCAGGTCAAGGCACTTCGTATCTGTTGGCCCGAGACCAAGGTGTTCAGCGATCGCGTGATGGAAAAGCACTGCCGCAGTGCTGTATCGACGCGCAAGCGACCCAACAACCGAATTAATGAGACGGACTCGACTTGTTTTGCCCGCAGACGGCACCTGCTCATCCTTCCCGATGCCACTCATCTAGTCGCTTAGATACTAAGCTATATAGGCGGCTACCGGCAAGGCGATGCAGGCGCTATGTGGTTCGGAGCGAGTCGGCGTTGTGAGGTTCACCATTGACGCAGCCACGAGCGCCGGCGAATCGCGTGCAGCGGGTCGAGTCCACTGTCGGCAGTGACACTCCGGTGCGGTCGCTACTGTGAAAGCCATGCCAATTCGACTCGACAACGTCGGGATCGTTGTCCGCGACCTCGAGGCCGCGATCGCCTTTTTTACCGACCTGGGGCTGAGCCTGCTGGGTCGCGAGCGAATTAGTGGCGGGTGGGCCGATACCGCTGTTGGTCTCGACGGCAACACAGCCGACATTGCCATGCTCCAGACCCCCGACGGCAACGGCCGCATCGAGCTCTTCCAGTACCTACACCCAGGCGCGATCAAAATTGACCCTGTCCAGCCAAATACCCTTGGCATGCACCGCGTTGCTTTCGCTGTTGACGACATCGACGCCGCCGTCGAGACCGTCCGCAAGCACGGCGGCGACGTCCTTCGCGGCGTCGCCCTGTACGAGGATGCCTACAAGCTCACGTACGTCCGCGGCCCCAGCGACATCGTCGTCATGCTCGCCGAAGAGCTCAAGAGGTCCTGAGTCGGTGGCCGGGCACGCCGTCGCTGCACACCCCAGACCCGAGGCGCCACCCCAACTACTCCTCGCACATCCCTACCGGCTGTCCCTAGCCGATGACACCGCCAAACCCTCTCGGTCATCGGCACCGGGCCTGACGCGATCTGGTAGTAGTGGGCTCGGGAGTGAATGCCGCTCGTAATCCTGAGAGCCAGCGCGGGGTGAAGCCGTCCGTTAACCGGCAAAGTGACTGTCGCGGAGGCGAAACGCGACCTCGGCTGGCTATTAGCTGACTCAGCGGTGTCCGCCTCCGCCGCCACCGCCGAAACCGCCACCGCCGGAGTGCCCGCCGCCCCCGCCGAAGCCGCCACCGCCGCCGAAGTGTCCGCCGCCACCGCCGAGGCCGCCACCGCCGGGGTGTCCGCCGCCGCCACCGTTTCTTCCGACTCCGCCGGGTGCGCCACCGTCAGGTGCACCACCCGGACTGCCCTGTGCGCCCCCCGGTGGTCCATCGGGTCCACCGGGTCCACCGGGATGGTCACCGGGCCCACCGGGTCCACCGGGGTTGCCACCGGGGCCGCCGGGATGGTCACCTGGTCCACCGGGATGATCACCGGGGCCACCGGGATGATCACCGGGGCCACCGGGGTGGTTCGGGTGGTCATGTCCAGGCGGGTGGTAAGGAATGTAGACGGGGTCATCAAACCACCAGTTCGAACCGTTCCGGCAATTAATCGGCATCGGGCCCCACCCCGGATCCCAGAAGTCTCCGGGACACCAATGTGGGGGAGGGTCCGCCTGTGCGGATCCAGCGGCGGCCAAATCAAATAGCCCAACACTTGCGACCAACGCCACGGTGGCCGCTACGAAACGCCTGTAACCCTTCATCCGCCCATTATTACTTAGGGTAACTGTGTATGGGTTAAGACATATCGCAGCATGGCGCTCGCGGATAAAGTCATCAAATCCTCTGCGTTAGAACGACATTCGAAGTGCCGGCCTTGGTCACGCTGAAAGCGTCGGCCTATTGTTAGCGGTAACAACTAAGAGGTGAAAGGTATTGATTCGCAACCTCTTGCGCTAAAGGAGACACCGCCTTATCTGCGGAGGTCCTGGCTGACGGAGCCGCTAATCCCAATAGTGGTTCATGAGTTCTTGCGCCCACTGCGGTTGGCCCACTTCGCCGCGAGGCCCGAATTCAGTCATGTACGGCTTGATGTCCAGCACTGGTGTGCCGTCGATCGCATCCAGACCCGAAACGGTGAGCACTCGCCGGGAGATACCGATCAACCGGCAGGTCGTCAGCCCGATCCGGTTGGGCCGGTCCTTGGCGCGCTGCGCGAAGATACCGACTTCGGGCCAGTCCGGATTTCCGCGGGGCCGACGAGCACCGACTTCGATCCGGTCGGAGTCCACCCGATCGAATAGATAAATTACGTCGATATGGGAAAACGCCTCCAGCCCCCGGACAGCGGCTTCGTCAAACCGTTCCGAGAGAATGATGCTGGCGACTTCGTCGTCCCATCCGTCGTCGAAAGGTTCCACGCGAGAACAGGACACCACCGCGATCGGCTGCAGCTGGAAGATTTCCACGGTCGCAATGGTCCCACGACATCGCGATGGCACACGACGACCTGTCGTCGTGGTAGGTCGGCCGGAAGCCATATCTCCAGTTCCTCGCAGGTGCAGGACTGAGCGAGGTGGGCGGCTTAGCGGTAACCGTGGCTCACCGATTGTCTTTTGTCGTGCTGCTGCCGTCGCTACTGGGAATATTGCGCAACACCGTTGCCGAAAGACCAATTCTCCTTGGCCACCTCAGTCAGCACGATGAGCACATCCTCGGACCGGACTTTCGCCCGGTCGACAAGCTGTCCAACGAGGTCGGCGTAGAACCGCTTCTTGGCTTCCACGGTGCGGCCGGCGTTGAGTGTGATGTCGATGATGAACGCCGCCGACGATCTGTTGATGCCCAGGTATGTCGGATCCATGCGCAACGAGTCGGCATCGTGGGCGATAATGACCTGAAACTTGTCGCCGTCCGGCACATTGATCACGTCTCGCATGCTCTGGTAAACGACGTCGCCAATGACGGCGCGTTGTTCTAGCGGCATCGAATTCGGAACGTGGATGCGAGTGAGCGGCACGCGGGTGTTCCTCTCGCCAAGACAAGGGTCTTCTGATCATGCTCAGCCTAGGCCGTCGCAGCGGATGTTGTGCCGCCCTGCACCCGGGGCCTAGTGGCAAGGCTTTGCTGGCGTCCCCGCGTAGTCGCTTTGGTGCTTCCTGCCGATCTACCTCGCCGTCGCACGCCCAGCGGCGGATCTGGCAGTTCGCCACCAGCAGTACCCGCAGAGCAACGATTGAGGTCCCCAACCCTCTGCGCGTTTGACCGTGCCGAGTCCCACTGTGCCACAGCATCGCTCAGAGTATGTGTGACGCACGCTCATCAAATTCATTGACGCACAAGATATTCAACAATACGGAGCGGTTCACCTGTGAACCTCCATATGCGATTCGTGCATATTCCGCGAGACGCGTCTCAGCAGGGGAGCGGCGCGGTGAAACCACGCGGATCGGCCGAGGGGCAGGACGTCCCGGTGCAAGGCGGCGACCAGCGCGGCAACTGCGGCACTTACCCGCCCGCGGTCTGACGTTAACGCCAGCGCAGCGGCAAACTCGACAGGCGGACCGCCTCCTCGAGGATAATCGGCGGCACGGACTCAGCATCTAGGACGAACGCGGGGATAGTGCGTAACCATTCGCTGACCAACACAGTCAACGCTGTTTTCGCCAGACTGACGGCCACACAGCGGTGCGGGCCCCCGCCGAATGCCCAGTAATCCGCCCGCGACCCGTGGCCGTCCGCCATGTCTTCTTGGATGGCCGCCCCTACGCACAGCACGACCCGGGCTCCTGCCGGTATCTCGACCCCCGCCACGGTGACGTTCTGAGCGGCCCTGCGGATAATCACCGGGGCCGGCGGCTCGCGGCGCAGCACGTCTTCGACGAATCGTTCAATCCCTGCGGGATTTTCGCGGAGCGAAGCGCATAGCCGCGGGTCGCGGGCAAGGTCAAGAAACACGAAACCCACCGCGCTCCTGAACGGCGTAATGCCCGCAGCGATCAGCATCTCAACTACCGCGCACGCGTCAGCTTCGTCGAACCCATCGTCACCGGCAACCAGCCCAGACATAACACCCGCAATATCAGGGCTGGCACGACGCTGCGCGAAAGCTTCCGTCAAATAGGCGAGCATCTCAACTTTTTGCACCAGGTCCTGGAAACGGACACCTGTGACCGTGGTCAGAGGCGCCCGCTGGATTGCCCAAAGCGCTTTCTCCCAGCGCAGCAACCTATCCCCGTCTTGCGGGGGCAGCCCCAACACTGTGAGAAGAACCTGAGCCGCGAATGGCTCCGCAACGTCGGTGATGACCTCACAACCACCCCGCGAGGCCACCGTTTCAACCACCGACGCGGCCTGATCTTGCAACGCCGGTTGCATCTGTTTCACCGCGCGGGAATGCAATAGGGGCTGCAAGACCGCGCGCCAACGCGCATGGTCCGGCCGATCCAAAACGGCGTTCAGGGGAAATACTTCCGGGTTGCGCAGCGCTGCGAGCACGTCATCGGCCCGTGTGAGGCAGTAGCCGTTTAGAAACACGCTGTCGTCGATAAACACGACCGGCCCGCGCTTGCGCAGCGCGTCCCACAGCTCGCTGCGATCCTCTGTGAAGAAATCAGGCAGCAACTTTCCACCGATCGGTGAGAGGTGATGTATCCCAGGCCGCACCTGCGCCGGCACACTCACACATCGCCAGAGTATTCGCGGACCTGGTCGAACTCGTCCAACAGGTGCAGCCGCTGCCGCGCACGTCCCTACCTCCCTGAAGGCAACCCGGCGCCGCAAAGACACTTCCGGACAGCACGACCGAAAAACCAGCCTTCAACGCCGCTCGAGCACATACGGCTTTGTGGTGTCGGTCAGCCGTTGGGGCACAACGCACAACGTCGACAGCCGGCACGGCATCAGGAGCGCCTCCCGGGCCAGCGGAGATTCGCCGCACAGCGCCTTGATTCACGCGCCCATGATACCGACGCCTCGGGAACGTCGGTCATGATCCTGCGCCAACGTCTGGTTGATCGCTAAGCGCCGTTGCCGACACGCCGGATGCGGCCATGCGCACCGCCGCAAACACCGGGGCGCCGGGAAAACAGATTCGGGACAAATCACCGCCCCGCCTGGACTCGTTAGTCATTGAGTCGATCACTGTGGTTGCGATCGCGTTGCGGCTGGCTCGATAGAACGTCGGTGAAGGTGTCCCGCCCGGGTTAGCAATGCACCCCCAAAGGCCTCCCACAGCCTGCAACGCCGCAGCGTCGTGTTTGGGGTCGTGGGTGGCGCTGGGCGTGCTCGCTAGCGTGGTCTCCGCCGCTACTGGGCCCATCGTTACCTTGACGTAGCGAAGAACCGACAACAGCGGTCCGTCGCGACGGCATCGTCGTCCGCACCAAGAGCGTCGACGGTTGCGCCTGCGCCGTCGAATTGACCGCGGCAGCCGTTGCGGCGGCAAGCACAATCTATGTCATGGAAAACCCGGACGAGTGGGTGGAGCCGAGGCGACCACGTTCACGTCTCGACAATTTCGCGCCTCGTCGCTTCCTCGCGTACAGCACGACGACCGCCTGCGATAACACCGCCGCTCGACCGTCCGTCCAGTTAAGTCTGGAAGAACCGATTCGACGCCGTTTCTGGTATCCGTGATGTCCCTGAACGCCAGCTTCTAGCTGACGGTTCGTACGATCAACCGAGTGGGAGACCGGCCAAGGACTCGCCGCCATGGGATGTCCGCAGTCTCCTCGGCGAGGCGCTGTTCGGGTTTCCGGGCCAAAACGGCGCGCAAGGACTCCTCCACGGCGAGTTTCGCCAGGGCGGTGCCGACGCAATAGTGGGTTCCGGCACCGAAGTTGAGCAATCTCGGCGTGCCCTGCGCGGCGAAGCGGCCTGGGTCAAAGCGGTCCGGGTTGTGCCACGCCGACTCGTCCCGGCAGGCAGCCGCGATGCACAGCAACACCATCGTACCCGCGGGAATCGTACTGTGGCGCAGCTCGATCGGTGCTATTGCCGTGCGCGGGATGACCGGGACGCTTGGCTCCAGTCGCATTGTCTCCGCCGCCACCCGCACCAACTCTGCTCGATCGTGGCTGACTCCCTGCAACACGTCGCGATGTTGCAGCGCCACCATGATGCTGCACGGGATCTGGCTGCCGGTTGTATCGTGGCCGGCCACCAAAAGATTGGCGATCATGACCACCGTCTCGTCGTGGGTCAGGCGAGTCCCCTCGGCCTCGGCCGTCAGGAGATCGGTGATGAGGTCGCGTCCCGGACTGCGGCTTCGTCGCCAAGTCAACTCGTCGACATATTCACGAAGTTCCCCGATCGCGGTTGTGGCATCGGCAATTTGGTCCTGAGTCATCACAAAGAAGACCGGGCTTAGCGCGTCGGCCCATCGCGCGAACCGAGCGACGTCACCGTCTGGCACCCCGAGCAAACGACAGGTCAACCTCGCGGCCAGCATCGAGCAAGCCGCCACGAGATCGCCGCGCTCGCCGACCGACGCGATCGCCGCCGTGGCCATCTCGGAGGCGGCGCTTTGCAGGGCGGCCACCGACCGCGGCGTGAAAGCGCGGGATACCAGCGACCGCATCCGGTGGTGATAGTCACCCTCCGTGGTGAACATCAGTTTGCTGTACCAATCCCGAAGCGGCCCCTCGGTGATGCCCATGATGTCAAATAGGGTCAGGCCGATGCCGTGCAGCCGCTGGTCGTGCGCCAAAGCTTCGACATCGCGCTGGCGAAGCACGACTACCGCCCCGGTCATCTCGTCTCGCGCCAACGGACCCCTTCTTGCGGCGTCGCGCAGCACGCCATGCATGTCAGCCGTCATGCTTCCGGTCAGATCGACGGTAGGCAGCGCATCGCCCATCTAGACGTCCTCAGAGATTCGCCGGTGCCGCGCCGCCTCTTGCGGGACACAAACTCGTCGGAAACCGTCGATCCGAATCGCTGGGAACCATCTACCGCCCGCACCTCGTTCGCTGTGCACAGTTACACAACGCACCCTGACGCCAACGAGTTCAACGGTGTGTGGAACCTGCTGTCGCCATGAGCCCGTACACATGGGCCAACGGAGCGACCGAATTACAGGATGGAATAAGCGGTCTCCATCATTTCCAACGCTACCCGCCTGTGGCCCTCACTTCTCGGCAGGCGTAATGGCGATATCACCGACGAACGCATCGGCATCGATGTCGTACACGTAGCCGATCACTTCTACGGAGGCTGGTACAGCCGGTGAGTCCCTTACTATCTGGACGTCATGGCGAAGCGTGGACGTCAAGTGATCGATAGCGATGCTCTCTTTGTCGTAGACGTCACCAATGTCGATCCCTTGCTCCAACTGGTAGGCCTCGAGGAGACCCTGACTGGTAAAACTGCTTGTGCCGCAGTTTGTGTGGTGTACGACGACGACTTTTTCGAGGCCGAACAGGTGGTGGGCAATCGTGATAGACCGCAAGGCGTCGATTGCACGGCCTCCCGCTACGACTACGGGGAAGATTGTGGACGTCGAACCGACTTTGTTGCCCTGTCCGTCGTGCACCACTTCACCCGGATAGACCTCGTCGGCAAGCAGTTTCGCGAGTTGGACCGGAATGTCAGCAGCGCGCGGATCGTAACAGTAGGTGACCACGGTTTTCAGGGGCACGGCGTTGTGGAAGGCTTTCCGCACGTCACGCTCGACGTAACCGGGGGTTTGCGAGTAGACAAAGCGATCCAGGTCTTCAATGGCGGGCTGGTGTGTCATGTCTTGCTCGTTTCGTCGGTCGGCGGCACCCTGGCCGGTGTTGCGAAAGAAGGGCAGTCTGGTGCTGGCTGTTCACTTAAGGGTTGCCTAGGTGCGCGCCTGCGACAAGCGGCAATACCAGATCGCTGTGATCAATCTCGGCAACAAATGTCCATTGGGGAGCGATTTGCCGGACGTCGGTACCGACCAGGCACCGGCGGCCGGGGGCCTAGGTCGACCGTCTTCCCGGAGCGCCCGGCTTAGTGATCCAAACGGCTTTTGTTGTGGGGTTAAGCCGCGCCCAATGATTGCCGGCGCGTGAGGAATTGGATGAGCGTGGGTGCTGGTCACGCACAGTGGCCGAAACCCCGGCCAGGCCGGCGGGGTCGCGGTGGTGCCGGTTAAGCCGCTGTCGCCGCCGCATTGTCAGCGCCGTGTTCGAGTAGCTGTTGCAGCGAGCGCTTCCAACCTGGGCTCAGCGCCGGGATGCGCAGTGCCCGGGTGAGTGTGTCGCGGGGACGGCCCGGCAGGTAGAGCAGCGCGTCGATCTCAGCGACGGTGACCCCTTCTGGTCCGGCGGTGATCTTGTCGATGGCCTGTCCGGCCTCGACTTCGCCTTCGGTGACCACGCGGCAATAGAAGCCCGGCCGCCGATGCGAGACCAGCAGCGCGGCCATGCGTGGCTCACCGAGGCGCATGCCCACCCGATAGCAGGTGACCCGGGGTTGGGTGACGGCGAGTTGGTAGACCAGCACGGCCCGGTTTTCCCCGCCGTGGCCGTTTAAGTCGCCCTGACCGTCACCGTCGAGGTTGAGCCGGCGAACCATACGCGGACCCGCAATCGGCGCGCCTTCCATATTCCGATGTAGACCGGACGCCTTTGCCAGCGAACGTCTTTCGGCGTACCGACGTTCACTGATACCAGCTTGGCCATGAGATCCTCTCTGATGAATTACGAGCTCGCAGCCGTGGGACAGAATCCGGGCACTATCGACAGAGCGGCGACGATGATGGCGGTCAGCACGGACATGGACACGACGTTGCCGATGAAGGGGTGCAAGTGCGTTGGCAGGCGGCGGGCTATGGCCGCGGCCAGCGGCGGCGCGGCCAGTGCGCCCAACGCAGCCCCGGTGACGACTGCCTGGACACTGCCGCCAAAGGCGAGCACGGTGGCCGGTGCCACGGAGACCACCGGGACGAAGGTGGGATACCAGCCGTACTTGGACCACTGGCGATGCCACATCACAATTGCCATCCCCGCGGTGAGCACTTGCGCAATCAGGATGCGCGGCAGCATGTTTCCGGCCCCGCTCGCGCTGGCCGGATCAACTAGATAATTTATGAGAGTGCCCGCGAGCAATGCGGCGCCGGCCCATTCGTTGCCGATAAATTGCGCCTCGGTGAAGTCGGCGAGCATGCGGCGCGCCACCCAGCAGGGCCCCGGGCGTGCCGTCCCCGCCAGGTAGTGCCGGGATTCGTTGTGGCACCGCGGCACCGGAACCCTAGGCGGGGGCATCCACGGCAAGTGCCGGCACAATGTGAAACCGATCAGCGCGCTGACCCACATGCCGGTGGTAGCACCGACGACGGTGGGCAACCCGAGTGGACGGCAGCCGAAATTCACCGCGGCCAGCGCCGCCGGTGTGGTGAGCCCGGCCCCGAGCACCGCACCGGTGAGGGCCACCGACGCCCGCCCACCATAGAGCAAAACCACGGCGGGTGGCAGCGACGCGAACGGCACGAAGGTGGGCTGCCAGGCCCCCGTGGTGGGGATGGTCCAGTCCCACGCGAGGTTGCTGAGGGCCAGACCTAGACCGGCACTGCCGACCGCCCATACATACAACCCGGTTCCCGAACTGACCGGAAAGCCCGTCCAGCGTTTGTCGGCACGGAAGCTCATATGTGCCAACAGCCCCGCCCACACCATGAGCAATCCCGCGATTGCGGAATGGGCGAAACCGGGCTCGGTGGTGTCACCTATCGTCCAGGCGAGACGGCTTAGGGATTGCCCATGCCACGTGCGGGCATGAGTCGGGGCAGCCGGTAGGCCCGGACTGAGTCGCTGGAGGACGAGAAGAGCTAGGGTCGTGACGCCTACGAGCGCCGCGGCGGTCAAACCGACGCGCACGGCTTGAAATCGGGGGAGCCGCGACGGCCGGGGTGAAGTGACGCGGGCGTTGAGCGGGGCCATGGGTGCCATCTCCGACAAGCCGTGCCGGTCACTGTGAGATTCCAGTTGTGCTGCGAAGACTGGCGTTTTCTGCCTGCAGTGCTGCTAGCTGATCCCGGAGCGCCGCCAGGGCCGGTTCGAGGTCGGCGGCGCTGTAACGGGGCGTGATACGTTGCGGGCAGTTCCAGTCGAACGCCTCGACGTCGATGACCACGGCGCGCTCCACGGCGGCCTCATAGTCGGGAGCCATTAAGGACGAGGCGAGCTGAGGATCGTCCTGGGCGGTGACGACGCGAGCGTGGCCGAAGATCTTGAGGCGCCGTCGGTGCACGTAGTCCACGGCGATGATCGCGACGCGATCCTGGGCGGCCAGGTTGCCGGTGCTGATGTATTGCAGGTTGCCGCGAAAGTCGGCCCACGCGAGGGTGTGTTCGTCCAGAACACGCAGAAAACCCATTGGGCCGCCGCGGAATTGAACATAGGGCCAGCCCGTGGAGCTGATGGTGGCCAGGTAGAAGCTGTCGCGTTGGGCGAGGTAGTCCTGCTCGGTCGCGGTCAGCGGGTCGCGGCCGGGCGATGCCTTTCCGGCGATGCGTTTGCGGTCATAGAACGCTTGACTGCCATGATCGCGTTGGATGGCGCGAACGTCCTCGGTGAACGCGATGGTCGCGTAGTGCTTGCTCATGAAGTCCCTTTCGCCATCGGGCGCATTGCCATCTGGGCATCCGCCCGCTCCAAGCCGTTTTACGGCCGTTACTCGGCGAGTAGCCGGCGCTTTTGCCCGGTGAATTCATCGTCGGTCAGGATGCCGAGCTCTCGAAGCCGGGCCAGCTCATAAAGATTGGCGGCCAAGGTCGCGAAAGAGCCGGGAGCTGGCCCATGTGGCGGCTTCACACTGCGGGGCGGTGTCGTCGACGCTGCGCTGCATCTGGTGCCGGCGACTCTGTAGCCAACCATGGCAGGAGCCCTGACGGCCACTCGCTCGAGGAGGCTTTCCCTTCCGGCCGCGAAGGTATCACCGGCCGCGCCTCGCACCGTGGTCGCCAGCGGCGCAACGCTCGAGCGCAACACCGGTGCAGGCGCCCACGCCGGGGGCACCGACAAGCCGCCGACCGCAGCTGCCGCGGCCGTCCGCGCGGACACCGTGATCGGCTGCTGAGAGGTCGAGGCGCCCGTCAGGCGTGGCGCTCCCAGTCGGTCCAGGCGGCCGAGGATCTGGTCCTCGGTGCCCGAAATCTCGTACCCGACGCCCATTATCGCGGTTCTGGCCTGCGATGCGGACTCCGAGGCGGCATACGCGTTCGCCAGGCTGACCGTCCCCTCGGCGGTGTTAGCGGGCGACAACAGACTCAGGGGCGATGTCAGGGGGCCGAGTTGTTGCAGAAACGCCGAGATCCCCGTAGCGGGGGCCGTCGCGGCTGCGGCAACAGCTGCCCCCGTCGGCGCCGGTTGATCCAGCAGCGCGCCGCCCGCCGGCGCCGCGAACGGTGTCAAACTCGCCGCCCGGGCCGAGGCCGCGGCATATTCGCACATCGCGGCGGCGTCTTGGGCCCACATTTCGGCGTACTGCGCGTCGGTGGTCATGATTGCCGGCGTGTTCTGACCGAACACGTTGGTGGCAGCCAGCGACGCGCGCAGGCTGCGGTTGGTCGCAATGATCGGTGGGGGCACCGTCAGCGCAAAGGCCGCCTCGAAGGCGGTCGCGGCTGCCGTGGCCTGGTCCGCGGTCTGCTCGGCCAGCTCGCCAGTGTCGGTCAGCCATGCGATATGGGCCCCAATGGCGGTGGCCATCGACTCTGCGGCCGGGCCCCGCCACGGGCCGGTGGTAAGGCAGGTGACTACGGACGAGTATTCGTTGGCCGTGCAGGACAGCTCCACGGCTAACGCCTCCCAGGCTGCCGCGGCGGCCAACATCGGTGCCGCGCCGGGACCGGCATAGATGCGGGCGGAGTTGACTTCCGGCGGCAGCGCCGCGAAATCCATTACGGGCGTTCCTCTCTCGCCTGGGGACCCGAGTCGCCCTTGGGCGGTCGGGGAGGAGCGCTATCCTGCGCTCGCCGGAGCCGCGGAAAGCGTTGACCTCAGCATTGTTGAGCGTGGCGACGCCATGCTGGTGGCCGCTACAGTCGACCCAGGAAGTCGCGGATGTAGCCGCTGATTTCTTCTCCGTGTGTCTCGAGAGCGAAATGTCCCGCGTCGAGCAAATGGAATTCGCCGTGGGGGAGGTCGCGGCGGAAGGCTTCTGCGCCGGGGGCGCCGAAGATTTCGTCATTCTTGCCCCACGTGACCAGCAGCGGCGGTTGGTGGGTGCGGAAGTATTCCTGGAACTTGGGGTAGCCGTCGAGATTGAGTTGATAGTCCCAGAACAGTTGCAGTTGAATGGCGTCGTTGCCTCTGCGGTCGAGGCCTGCCTGGTCCAGTAGCCAGGTCTCCGGGGCGATGCGGTCGAGTCGATCGGCCGGCACGCCGTGGGTGTACTGCCAGTGCGTCGTCTGCAAGGTGAAGTATTCCCGGACCGAGTCTTCGTTGGGGCCGCGGTCTTTCGCGTGCGCGAACAGTCTGTCCCAAAAGGGCGTGAAACCCTCCATGTAGGCGTTTCCGCTCTGCGTGATGATCGCGGTGATGCGCTCCGGTCGTACGCTGGCGATGCGCAACCCGATCGGTGCGCCGTAGTCGTGAATGTAGATGGCGAAGCGTTCCAGCCCCAACGTGGTGATGAGCTTCTCCGTGATCTCGGTAAGCCGGTCGAAGCTGTAAGTGAACTGGTTGACCGAGGGCATCGAGGAGCGCCCGAAGCCGATGTGGTCGGGCGCCACCAGGTGGTAGGAGTCGGCCAGCGAGTTAATCAGATTACGGAACATATGAGAGCTGGACGGAAAACCGTGCAGCAGATACACTGTGGGGTTCGAGCGATCACCGGCCTCGCGGTAGAAGACGTCGAGGCCGTCGATCGACACAGTGTGATAGCGCGTGCTGAACTCGGTCATGCTTCCCTCGCAGTAGGCGTAATGTGCTTGCCTCCAGACTGCGTCGCAGCGCCTGCGCGAAAAAGGGCAAATGCCACATCACTGTGATCGCAAGCGGGGATCAATGCCACCAAAGTCGTCGTCGGACAGCACTACCGTTTACGGGCATCACGGGAAGACTGACGACCGAGACACCGCGGGAAGCGCAGGCGCCGCGCATGACCTCACTGTCCAAGCTGTGGGTCTCCCGATGGCGCGCCGACCCGAGTTCGGGTGCGCGACAGGGGTGACCGGCGAGACGTCAGGCGGTTCTAAGTTGACATAATGTCGCTTATCGGCACAAGCCGAATGCCGAGTTACCGGCGGAATGCCTTGCGCCCTGGTTGCGACTCTTACGTCTGCGCAGCACACGGGCGTTATCGCCGCCCTGGCATCGACCAGCCACGCGCCTTGAGAAGCTATTGTCGGCGCTCGAGTGAACATCGAATCATCCGACCGTCTGGATGGCGCTTGTGCCGGCGCCCGATCCATCGGTGCTTGAACTCACGGCGGATTAACTTCCTGTCGGCCACCCCCGTTACGACCGGGCCGGACGTTATAACGTCACAGTGACGAATTACTGTGTGTCCGTTGGGAGTTAATTCGCTCAGCCGTGAGCGAATACTTAGCTTGCCACTGAGATCGCGACCGTAAGGCCACTGCGGAATTTTGGGCAAAGAATCGCAGCGGGCTTACGCTCGTGGGCCGGGCTCGCGGAGCCTGACTCGTAATGACAAGAAGCATGAGACCAGGGAGCCTCGCATTTAGCGACGCAACGCCTCCGCGCCCGCCAGGATCAAATTGATGCCGGCGAGGAATTGTTCGCGGTCGTCATGGTCCCGCAACTGTCCGGCGACCTGGTGCACGAAGGGATACTCCTCGGGCGGATGCTGCAGCCATTTGTCGGTGGCGGCCTCTAGGAAGACCGACCGTTCCGTTCCGGGTGGAACCAGTCGGGCGTTCGCGGCATTTTGCCCCGCAGCCCCGAGCATGTAATTCAGCACCGCCGACGCCGAGTTGAACTGCGCGGCTTCGGGAATGCCGAGCGCCTGAATCTGGCCACCGATGGCCTCGAAGACCCGAACCACCGGAATCCACGGCTCACGGGCGAGCTGAGCACCCACCCAGGGATGAGCAGTGAACGCGTCGAAGACCCCGAGCGCGAGAGCGCGAATCGCCTCGCGCGGCTCCGTGTCTATGGCGACGATCAGCAGCCTGCCGATGACCTCTTCGGCGGCGGCGGCCATCAAGTCACTCTTGCTGGAAACATAGTGATAGATGGCGCCGGGTCCGGTCGCCAGTCGCGTCGCGAGGACACGAAACGTCAGCGCGCCTTCGCCATCGGCATCCAGGATGTCGATTGCGGTCCGGACGATGTGCTCTTTGGACAGTCCATCGGCGCGCCGCTCAACGGGCTGCTTGGTCGTGGCCATGGCTTACATCTTGACATGTTTGGAACGCTGTTCCAATATGTGGAACGTCGTTCCAACCGGGAGGTGCCGATAGTGCGGAGGCCAGTCATTATCGTCGGCGCGGGAATCGCGGGGCTCACGCTAGCGCGGGTTCTGCACGTGCACGGTATCGCCGCAACGGTCTACGAGGCTGAGCCGTCGGCGGGAAGCCGAAACCAGGGCGGACTGCTGGATATTCACGAGGAGGACGGGCAGGCCGCGATCGCAGCGGCGAAATTGACCCCGCAATTCCGCGCCATCATCCACCACGGCGCCCAGGCCTACCGGTTGGCCGACCCACACGGCGCGGTACTGCTCGACAAGCCCGACGACGGCACGGGCACACGTCCTGAGGTACTGCGCGGCGACCTGCGGCAGATCATGCTCGACTCGCTCCCCGCAGGAACAGTCCACTGGGGGCGCAAGGTCACCACGGTGCGACGGCTAGATCACGGTCGGCATGAAGTTGCATTCGTTGACGGGTCGGCGATAACTGCCGACGTGCTCGTCGGCGCCGACGGCGCCTGGTCGAAAATCCGGCCGCTGGTGTCCGACGCGACACCCGAGTACGTCGGCACAACGTTTGTAGAAACATACCTGCATGACGCCGAGCGGCGGCATCCGGCGACGGCCGCCGCTGTCGGCGCGGGTTCCTTCTTCGCGCTCGCACCCGGCAAGGGAATCTTCGCCCACCGCGAGCCTGACGACGTACTGCACGCATACATCGCGATCAACCGGCCGGCCGAGTGGATCGCCGGCATCGACTTCACGGACGTAGCCACCGCGACGGCACGTATAGCCGCTGAATTCGCCGGCTGGGCAGAACACCTCGGCGCGATGATCACCGACGGTGACGCGATGCCGGTCCCCCGACCGTTGTATGCACTTCCGGACGGCCATCGGTGGGAACGCGTTCCAGGGGTCACCCTCATCGGTGACGCCGCGCACCTGACCGCGCCCAACGGCGAAGGAGCGAATCTGGCCATGCTCGATGCCGCGCAACTCGCGCAGGCGATCGCGAAGCATCCCGACGATACGGAAAGCGCGCTCGCCGAATACGAAAGTGCGATGTTCCCGCGCGGCGCCGCATCGGCGAGCGAAGCGCGACAAGGTCTAGAGCTCTTCCTTGGTGATCGAGCACCATATGGGCTTCTCGACTTCTTCTCGGACGAACTCGGCACCACGCGCACCGAATCCACCGGATAGGTATGGGCAACCCGCAACCCACGGCGACACACGACGCGGCGGACTGAACGGCCACCTAACGCTTGATAGGCGACAAGTACTGGCCCACAACGGTTCCGCAGCTGCATCATGGGTGGCATGGGATGCCGGCCATGAGCGATCGCGCGTCTGGAATACCGTGTCGAAACGGTGCGGGTAGCGGATCGCCAACGGCCACAACCCCGTCGAGTCTGCGCCCAAGACGTGCGACAGACGGCACACGCACAACGGTGAACGACCACTACGACTACATCGTCGTGGGAGGCGGCACCGCCGGCAGCGTGCTGGCGTCGCGGCTGTCCGAAGACCCGCGACGACGAGTCCTGCTGCTCGAGGCGGGCCCAGGGCAACAGCTACCGGCGATGGCCGAGCCCCGGCAGTGGCCGAGCCTCGTCGGAAGCATCGCCGACTGGTGCGATCCGCCTGTGCCGAACGGCTTCTCGGGCAACGCCCTGGCGGTCTCGCGCGGGCGCGGACTCGGCGGTTCATCAAGCATCAACGCCATGAGTTTCGTGCGTGGCCACCACATGCGCTACGACGACTGGGCGGAGAACGGCGCCAAAGGGTGGAGCTACCTGGACCTCCTTCCCTATTTTCGCCGCTCGGAGATGGCCCGCGACGGAGTCCGCCACATCCGGGGACACGAGGGGCCGCTGATCGTGGGTCAACCGCCGATGCGCAACCCGATGATCGTCGGCGCTGTCACCGCCGCACTGCAATCGGGCTACGCCTACGCGGCAGATCCCAGCAGCGGCTTAGAGGCGGGATTCGGGTGGCCAGACGCCAACATCGTCGGTGGCCGCAGGCAAAGCGCCGCCGACGCCTATCTGAGGCCTGCCCGCGGGCGCGCGAATCTCGAGGTGCGCACCGACACCGAGGCCGGCCGTCTACTGTTCACGCGAACTCGTTGCGAGGGCGTCGAATTCGTCGGCGCTGCCGGCGTGGGCACCGCCTACTGTACTCGCGAAGTCGTGCTCGCTGCGGGCGCCATCGGGTCTGCGCGCTTGCTCATGCTGTCCGGTATCGGCGCGAGCGCGCACCTCCGAAGCGCGGGAATCCGGCCGCGGCTGGATCTCCCGGGAGTCGGGCGGAACCTGCAAGACCACCCCGTCGGCGTCTTGACGTACCACTCCAAAATCCCCATTCCCGTCGACCCCCGCAGCCCCATCGGTGAGGCCATGGGCTTCGTGTACCTGCTCAGTTCGCCTGACCCATGGCCGGACCTGCAGTTCACCCTGACTACTGCGTGCTACCCGAATCACGACGCAGCGGTGACTGACGGGTTCAGCATTCATTTCTCGGTGACGGCGCCCCGAAGCCGTGGCACGGTCACCCTCACCGGCGCCGATCGTGGGCCGGGCGTCATCGTCGACCCGAGGTATCTCGACGAGCGGGCCGACGTCGCCCTCATGCGCCATGGGCTCCGCCTGGCACGGCGCATCGCCACCCAGACCGCCTTGGACACGTGGCGCGGCAGCGAAGCCGATATCGATGATGAAGTCGCGCCGAATGATTCGTCTGAGGTCGACGCATTCCTGCGCCGAAACCTTCGTCCGGCATTCGATTATGTCGGCACCTGCAAGGTGGGGACCGACGAGATGGCGGTCGTCGACGCCGAACTGCGCGTGCACCACACGAGCGGTCTGCGCGTGGCCGACGCTTCGGTGATGCCGTCGCTGCCCACGGCGGGCACCGCGGCGACGGTGTACGCCATTGCCGAAAAGGCTGCCGACTTGATCGCCTCCGCCCCGGTGACCGCCTCCGACCAGGCACACCAACGTCGACAGCGCCGCTCCGCAGCGGCCGCCACACCGGCCACCGAGCGTGAGCCGGTCTCGCACCGTCTCGGCTGAAACAAGGCGTCGGAGAAAGCTTCTGGGGTGTCACACCGCTCCCGATTGCTCGGGAGCGGTGTGACACGTCGGCACTATCCGGCGAAGGGCGGGCGGGCCATCACGGTTGGGCGGAAACCGTATTTGGGTCCGGCGCCGCCCTGGGCACCGGTGCCCACGCCGGCCAACGGCATGCCGCCGAGCAGATTCCCCGCTCCCCCAGCCGCTTCCGGGGCCGCACTGATGCTGCTCACCGGGACGGCGTGCGCCAGCGTGGCGGCGGCGCTCGGACCGCCAGTCCAGGCGATGGGCACTGACAGCCTGCCTCCCAGGGAGGCCGCGCTTCCGATCGCCGCGACCGGGTGCGCGCCACCCCCGAGCATGCCGCCCAGCCCACCCAACCCCGGCAGCGCCTTGGCGACCGCGGGCGCCGCACCGCCGAGCGCACCCAGCGACTTGGCCATCTGCACACCGAAGTTGCCCATACCGACGCTGAAGTACGGCAGACCCTCGGAGTTATAGAAGAGGCTGGCGAATGGGCTGTAACCGTTGACCAGAGCACCGAGGTTGGTCGGGAAGGTGGTTTGTCCCGTGAGCAGGAACCAGATTTCGGTCAAGGGGTCCGTCTGCGCAGCCGCCTGGGCTGCCTGCGTCGTGCTGGTCGTGCTGGTCGATGCCGGCTGCGCCAACGCCTGCAGGGCGTTCGTGGTCTTGGTGGCGGTGGAGTTGGCCGTCGCGTTGCTGGTCGCGGCCGCCTGGTTGGCCTGACCCGACGGATTGACCACCTGCGGCGCGTGTTTGAACGTCGTCAACTTGGAGGCGCTCGCCGACTGACCGGCGTAGGAATACATCACCGCGGCGTCCTGGGCCCAGAATTCACCGTACTGCGTCTCCAGTTGCGCGATCATCGGCGTGTTCTGGCCCAACACGTTGGTGGCGTTCAACTGGGTCACGGAAGCGCGGTTGGCCGCGATCTGTGGCGGCGGCACGGACCCGGCCAACGCCGTTTCGTAGGCTGCAGCGGCGGCTTGAGCCTGCGTGGCAGCCTCTTCCGCGTGCGCCGCGGTCGTGGTCAACCATGTAACGTAGGGCTGGGCGGCCTGCGCCATGGTTTGTGACGCGGTGCCCAGCCATTCTTCGCCGCTAAGCGCAGTAATGACGTTGTCGTAACCGGTTGCCGCGCTGGTCAACTCCGCGGAGAGCGCCCTCCAGGCCGATGCGGCCGTCATCAACGTGGTCGGGCCTGGGCCCGCGTAGATCCGTGCCGAATTGATCTCCGGCGGAATTGCCCCGTAGTCCAACATCTTTGGCTCCTTAGTTCCACGCGGCCACGACGGCCGCTTCGATCAGCACAGACATCTCGGGGCTGCTGCCCCGAAAGTTGATGAACACTGGTGCGGCGTCGCGGTCGCAGTGACGCGCGGACGGAAGAGCCCGAGATCGTGGGCGTCGAGTCGCGTCGCCTAGAGATCGGGCGGTGTGTTCGAACGTGGATTCCATTGCCGCCGTCATCCGGCCGAGGGTGGGCGGGTCAGGACGCTGTAGCGGAAGCCGTACTTGTTGACATACCCGGGGGTCGCGCCGCGGCGGCCCATGCCCCCCATCGGCATGCCCCGCAGCAAGGCGTTGGCCGGGTTCGCCGCCGCCACAC
>NZ_LZKC01000025.1:0-6237 GCF_001672685.1 Mycobacterium sp. E2462 | reverse complement strand
GCGGCGGCGGTCGTGACCGGCGCCGGTAGCGGGATCGGGGCCGCCTTCGCGGTCGAACTCGGCCGCCGTGGCGGTGCCGTCGTGTGCAGCGACATCGACCTCCTCGCCGCCCAGCGCACCGCCGAGGCGATCGTCGAGCACGGCGCGAAGGCGGTGGCCATCCGTTGCGACGTCTCGCAATTCGACGACGTGCGCGACCTGGCGGAGCAATCGCAGGACTGGTTCGGCGCCCCACCCACCCTGGTGATCAACAACGCCGGTGTCGGGGCGGGCGGCGCCGCCGTCGGCGACGCACCCCTGGACGACTGGCTCTGGACGCTGGGCATCAACCTGTGGGGTCCGATTCACGGCTGTCACGTCTTCGCCCCCATCCTGCGCGACGCCGCCGCGGCGCACGCCCCGCGCGGCATCATCAACGTCGCGTCGGCCGCCGCGTTCGGGGCGGCACCCGGCATGGCGGCCTACAACGTCAGCAAGGCCGGCGTGCTGTCGCTGTCGGAGACGCTGGCCGCCGAATTGTCCGGCTCCGGCGTCAAGGTCACGGTCTTGTGCCCCACCTTCGTCAAGACCAACATCGTCGAATCGGGCCGCATCAGCGAGCAATCGAGCGAACTGGCCAACAGGCTCATGCGCTGGACCGGGTTCTCCCCCGAAAAGGTGGCCCGCATCTGCCTGGACGCACACGACCGCGGGGAGCTGTACTGCATGCCGCAGCTCGACGCCAAGATCGGCTGGAACGTCAAACGCCTGGCGCCGCAAGCGTATACCCGTGCGGTCGGTCTGGTGTCCCGAATCAATCTGCCCTGAACCCCCGAATGGAAGGACGCACCTGATGGCCATCGACATGGAAGTGATGCTCGCCAAGATCAAGGACCGGCAGTGGGCCCTGGCCGATATCGACTGGGACGCACCGGGAGCCGAGACCATTCGGCCCGAATTCCGCCCCAAGCTCAAGGCCTTCATGGCCGACCTGTGCTGGATCGAGAACATCGGAGCGCGAGGTTTCGCGGCGCTGGCCAAGAAGGCGCCCACGCCGACGATCGCCGAGATCTACCGGTACTTCCACGCCGAGGAGCAACGCCACGCCAACGCCGAGCTGGCACTGATGAAGCGGTGGGGCATGCTCGCCGACGGCGAGGTACCCGAGCCCAACGTCAACATCAAACTGGCCATCGAGTGGCTGGACACCTTCGCCGACGACATGCCGCTTTCGGTGCTGGGCACGGTGATCCCGATGCTGGAAGTCGCGCTCGACGGTGCGCTGTTGAAGTTCCTGCTGGAGTCCGTGGAAGACCCCGTCTGCCACCAGGTCTTCGAGAAGATCAACAACGACGAATCCCGGCACATCGCGGTCGATTTCGAGGTCCTCGACATGATCGGGCATGCCACCGCCCGGCGGTTGGTCATCGACTTCGTCGGCCGCTTCGCCTCACCCGGCCTGGTCTTGGGGATGATCATGTACATCCCCCTGCTCAACCGGGTCCGCAACGAGATGGCCGCGATGGGCATGGACACCGAGCGACTGTTCAACGCGGTCAACCGCTTCAAGCAACTCGGCGACCGCGGCGAGCACACCCGCCGCGTGCCCACCTACAAGTTGCTCAAGCGGCACGGCATGTGGGTGGTCAACCCGCGTCACCCCTACCAACTGCTGGCCAACTCCATGGTGTGGTTGTCGGACTTCTATCCCAAGCCGCTGCTGCGGTCGATGCCGACGTGGTCCCGAGAACTCACCCACGAGCCGGCGGCATGACCGTGGCGAACAATCGCGCCCACGCGGCGCTCATCATCGGCGCCGGCTTCACCGGGCTCGGGGCTGCGATCCGGCTGGCCGAGGCCGGGGTCGACGACATCGTGATCCTGGAGCGCTCCGACCGAGTCGGCGGGACGTGGCGCGACACTACCTACCCCGGTGCCAGCTGCGACGTTCCGTCGCTGCTGTATTCCTACTCGTTCGTCAAGAACCCCACTTGGTCGCGCACCTACTCCCCCGCCCCGGAGATCTATCGTCACCTCGAGGAGATGGCGAACCGGTTCGACATCCGCAAGCGCATCAAGTTCGGCCATCGGGTCACCGACCTGACCTTCGACCAGGCCCAGGGGGTGTGGACCGCAAACACCGCCAACCGCAAGCGGTTTCGTGCCCGCACCGTCGTTCTCGCCTCCGGCCCACTGTCCGACGTCAGCTTCCCCGACATCCGGGGGCTGGACAGTTACCGCGGACACAAGATCCACTCGGCCCGCTGGGACCACGATTACGACTTCACCGGCAAACGGGTCGCCGTCATCGGCACGGGCGCCAGCGCGATCCAGATCGTTCCCGAACTGGTCAAGCAGGCCGGGTTCGTCAAGGTGTTCCAACGCACCCCGTGCTGGGTGTTGCCGCGCCTGGACACCGCGACCCCGCCCGCCGTGCAGGCGCTGTTCTCCAAAGTCCCTGCGACCCAACAACTCGCGCGCCAAGCGTTGTTCTGGGGGCACGAAGCCAGCGCCACGGCCCTGGTGTGGGACACGCCGCTGACCTCGCTGGTGTCCAGGCTGGGCCGGGCGCACCTGCGCGCCCAGGTGAAGGACCCGTGGCTGCGCCGGCAGCTCACGCCGGACTTCCGGCCCGGCTGCAAACGCATGCTCGTCTCCAGCGACTACTACCCGGCGCTGCAACGCGACAACTGCAAGCTCATCGACTGGCCGATCGCCACGTTGAGCCCCGCGGGCATCCGGACCAGCGACGGCGTCGAACACCACCTGGACTGCATCGTGTTCGCCACCGGCTACGACGTGCACCTGACCGGCCCGCCGTTCCCGGTCACCGGGCTCGACGGCAGATCGCTGGCCGGTGAATGGGCCTGCGGGGCACAGGCTTACAAGAGCATCAACGTGCACGGCTACCCCAACCTGTTCGTGATGACCGGACCCAACTCGGGTCCGGGGCACAACTCGCTGCTGGTCTACATCGAGGGCCAGCTGGACTACGCCGTGCGCGGCATCACCGCCATCCTGGACAACGACCTGCGGTATCTCGACGTCCGCGAGGAGGTTCAGCGCCGCCACAACGAGTTGATCCAGCGTCGACTCACCAGAACCACCTGGATGTCGGGGTGCCGCAGCTGGTACCTCACCAAGGACGGATTCAACGGGTCGATGTATCCGGGTTTCGCGACGCAGTATCTTCGCCAGATGAGGGATTTCCGGTACGAGGACTACCAGGCGGTGGCGCGTCACGCCGTAGCGCGCGCCACCTCGTCGGCCTGACGCCGCGCTGACATGGCGCCGGACCGACCGCCCCGTCCCGAACCGGGCACCATCGCCAGCGTGCTGCACAACGTGCGGCGCGCACCTCAGCGGGTCCGGCGCCAGTCGCGAGACTTCCTCGAGACCGCGGTATCCCAGCTGTTCGACGCCGCCGTGCGCCACCCACACGGCGGCGTCGGCTCGGGCGAATACCGCATCGACGACCTGGCCCGGCTGGCCGGCACCACCACGCGCAACATCCGCGTCTACCGCGACCGCGGCCTGTTGCCGCCGCCGCTGCGGGTCGGGCGGATCGCGTTGTTCAACGACACCCACCTGACCCGGCTGCGGCTGATCACGTCGATGCTCGACCGCGGGTACAACATCGCACACGTGCGGGAGATGCTCAGCGCGTGGGAGCAGGGCAAGAACCTCGGTGACGTGCTCGGCCTGGAGACGGCCATCGTGGGCACCTGGACCACCGAGAAGCCCGAGACCATGCCGCTGGCCGACGCCCACCGACTCGTGGACGACGCGCGCGCGTTCGAGCGGCTGGTGGGTCTGCAGGTGATCCGGGTCGACGGCGAGCAGGCCACCGTCACGCGGCCGAAGCTCATCGAGGCGTTCAACGAGATGCGCGGCTACGGCGTCGATTACGACAAGCTCGTCGACCTGCACGAGCAGATCGTGCCCGAGATCGACAAGATCAGCGACATGCTGGTGCGGGCCGGCGCCGAACACGTGTTGGACCACATCAAGCCCGGCGAGCCGCTTCCGGCCGACGCCGAGATTGCCGAACTGATCACCATGCTGGTGCGCTTTCGCACCCAGGCGGTGGCGACGGTGACGGCCACCCTCGCGTCGTCCATCGAATCCAACATCGAGTCGCTCGTCAGCCGCATCCTGGCCGACTATCTCGAGTCGAGCCCCGCCAACTGAACGTCCGGTCCGACACCGATCGGACAGCGGATATTCAAGGTTCACACAGAGCAAAATCAGGGTCGCCGCGGGCCATCGGGTCTAGCATTGACGAGCGAGGGCAACGGCTGACAATCAGCGACCGCCGGTCGCTCAGCTCGCTGAATCCGCGATGAGGAAGACAGCAGCGATACTCCTGGCCGCCGGAGCTATGATGCTCGGCGGCGTTGCGGCACAAGCCGATCCGGCACCACCGAGCCCGGCACCACCGCCCGGGGCGCCCCGGTGCCTGACCTATGAGGGCCAACCGCCGCAGCTGAACTACCTACCCTGCGGCTGGACCACCGACGGCCGGCGGTGGACACCGCCGCCGGCGCCCCCGCCCGACTAGCGCCGTCGGGCGCTCAGCGGGCGTGCGCGCGCCGGCAGTCCACCCCGTTGAAGGTGATGCCGAGGCTGACCGCGCCTCCGCGGCGCCGGACACCCTCGATGGACACCTCGAGTTCGGGTCGCCCGGCCCGGCCGACGGCCGGGAACGCCATCCGGTGGCCGTTGAACAACCGGCGGCCGTCCGGGCGGTCGGCGCTGTGGCCCTCGACGAGGTCTTGCCACATCGCGTGGTTCTCCAAGGTGATCATCGCCGATCTCCTCTCCTCGGTTCACTCATCATCACTCGTGCAAGGCTTGCGACCTACGGCAACACGGTGTGCATCAGCATCACGTCGTACGCCGACCACAGGGACAGGTTGAAATACAGGTCGCGACCCGACGACCACGGGTGGATCATCGGCGCGTAGATGCCGCCGGGCATCTGGAACGAGGACACCAGGGGCTGCTCCGGGCTCCACGGGCCCTGCGGCGTGGGAGCGGTCCGCGCCACCACGTCGTTGCTGCCGCCGTCGGTGTAGAGGACCAGGTACTGCTTGAGGTACTGGTTGTACTGCGCCGACATCTCCCCCACCGGGCCGGGGAAAATCGGCGTCGCCGCACCCGGGTTGTTGGGGACCCAACGGCCCTCGCCGTCACCGTTCCAGTACTGATACTTCGTCAAGTCGGGCAGCTGGGCGGGTGGGACGCGCGACAGGAACGCCGCGCCGCCGCGGCCCGACGGGGTGCCGAACTGATAGATGTAGCCGTCGTTGCCCTTCATGAAGGCGCCCATCTGGAAGTTCTCGTTGCCGGGCGTGAAGCCGGCACCCG
The DNA here is from genome assembly GCF_001672685.1 of Mycobacterium sp. E2462. Classification (NCBI taxonomy): domain Bacteria; kingdom Bacillati; phylum Actinomycetota; class Actinomycetes; order Mycobacteriales; family Mycobacteriaceae; genus Mycobacterium; species Mycobacterium sp. E2462. The sequence continues at coordinate 888 of NZ_LZKC01000025.1, read as the reverse complement.
GGATGGCGTCGGCCGAGGCCGTGCGGATGGTGGTGGGGAAGATGCCCCAGTTCTGCCCGTTGTCGTTGGACCGGGCGATGGCGGAGTAGTTGGTCGACCACTCACCGTCGCGACCCCATTGCCGGATGGACATGTAGCTCATGTACTGGGTGCGGCCCAGCGACATCGCCGCCGTGGGGATGATGCCAGTCTCGTGGGCCGCCTTGTGGATCGTGTTGACGACCTGCTTGGACAGGTTGGTGGTCCACACCGGCGAGCCCGAGTACTGGTTGTTCGGGACTCCGTCGGCGATGTGAATGCCTTGCGACAGATCGTGATCCGAGCTGCGGAACAACGTGTTGTAGCGCCACTGCTGGCCCTTGACCTTGCAGTAGCCGAAGGTGTCACCGAAGGCCATCCTTGGCGGGATCTCGGTGCGCTGCCGGAAGGGACAGTACTCGTACGGGCCGCTTCCCGCAGCGCGGCCCGCGGAGCCGGACGCAACCGCCGCCGACCCGCGTTCGCCCGCGGGCCCCGGTGCTCGTCGACGGGCAATCGCGCAGGTGGCCACGGTGCGCGCCCGGTCGGTGAGCACCGGGAAGGGTGGGCGCGAGCACGTCTCAGCAAACCGCGTAGACGCCCGGCGCGGGGTGCCCGCTGCCGCGTTGCGACACCATCACGGATGGATACCTTTTGATTCACCACCGGTCACATAAGCCTCTTAAATCACTATCGTCACATGAGCGAACTGCAGACCCCCACGGGGTGTCCTGTCACTCGAAAGGTGTTTCATGTCGGCGATTCTTCGAAGCGTGTCGCTCACGATGGCGTCGGCGGCCGCTGTCGGATTCGTCCTCGTCGTGGGGCCCGCGCCGACCGCCAACGCCACCCCCTGCGGCGCCCCGGAGG
>NZ_LZKC01000024.1:0-3215 GCF_001672685.1 Mycobacterium sp. E2462 | reverse complement strand
CCGCGGGGGGGGGGGGGGCCCGCCGGGGCGGGCGCGGCGGCGGGGGGGGGGGGGGCGCCCGCCGGGGGGGGGGCGGCGGGCGCCCGCGACCGGGTGACGCTACTGCGTGCCTCACTGGACGCGGCGTGGCCGGACGGCCCGTTCGACCTGCTGGTGCTCAGCGAGGTCGGCTACTACCTGCAGGCGGAGGCGCTCGGCGCGACGCTGCGGCGGGAATGTCCGCGGCTGCTGCCGGGCGCCACCGTGGTCGCCGCCCACTGGCGGCACGACGTCGCGGACTACCCACTGACCGGCGACGAGGCACACGCCGTCATCGCGGCCACGCCGGGCCTGACACGGGTGGGGTGTTACCGGGACGACGACGTGGTGATCGAGGTGTTCGACACCGGTGACGGCCGGTCGGTCGCCGCCCGTGAGGACGTGCCGGGCGCGTGCTGAGCGGCGCGCGTCCGCGACCGGGAAAGTGGGTAGGCGAAGACCCATGCGGGTAGCGACTTTCAACATCCTGCACGGCCGAACCGTGGGCGACGGCGTCCACCTGGACCGGCTGCGCGACTGCGTGCGCCGCCTCGTCGCCGACGTCCGCGGCGGTCACCCGCTCACAGCGCTCCGCCAACCGCGCGGTCAGCGTCCCAATGGAACAGCCGGGCTCGAAGGCGTGCCGGTAGCGCTGCCGGGGCAGCAGCGCCAGCGTGATCGCGTACTTACGCCGCTCGTACCACCGCGTCGCGAGCCGCCACGGATCCTCGGCCTCGACGTACATGCGGTCGAAGTACGCGTCGGGCAGCCGCGACGTCACCGGAAGACCACCTCGCCGACCGCGAACAACCGGTCCAGCACGAACGGCGGCAGCACCGCCGGCTCGTCCCCGCTCGAGGTGAACTGGCTCCGATAGCATTGCGCCGCTTGGCGTTTGCGTGCGGTGGCCCAGCCGGGCGCCGGCACGCAATGCGCCCGGTCCCACGGCACCGCGCGATCCTCGGGTTGCGCCCAATGCCACATCCACACCGGATACTCCAGCAGCGTCGCCCCGGTACGCGCGCACGCCGTGGCCGCCGCGCGCCCCACGGCCTCGTGGTCGGGATGCCCATCGCCTCGCCAGGTGGCGGCGCACCACGTCGCGTCGTCGGCATCCTGCAGCAGTTGGGTCAGGGCGTGCGCTATCGCGGGCTCGTGGTCGGCCAGCTCCCCGTCGGGCAACCCCAGTTCTACGGGTGCGGCCGTGCGCAAAGTGGTTGTGGCGCGCCGTATTTCGTCTCGCCGCACGGCCGCCAGGCGAGACCGCTGCGCCTCCGGCGCCCCGGGGTGGGCGGCGTCGCCGTCGCTCACCGACACCACCCGCACGGGCACCCCCGCGGATGCCAGCTGGGCGATGGTGGCGCCGAAGCCCAGGGTTTCGTCGTCCGGGTGCGGGGCCGCCACGACGAGGTGCCGGCACGACGCGAGGTCGAGCGGCGGCGGGGGTGAACTCGCAAAGGCGGTGCGCCACAACTCGGTGGGCGTGCCGCCGTGTGACAGCGGCGCGGCGGCGAATCGGGCGCAGTTGCAGGGGGCCGTCAAGGCGTGCGCACCGGCTGCTGCCCGGCCAACCGGCCGAGCTCGGCCAGGTCGCGCTCGGCGTGGCTTTGCCGAATGTAGATGCTCAGGTCGGCGACGCGCTGCGCGTGCCGCCCGTCCTGGCAGAGCGGACCGGGCCCCAGCGCACGGCCGGTGCGGGTGATGGCCTCGTCGACCGCGTGTTCCACCACCGTGCGGACGCGGCGGGCCAACAGTTGCGCGGTGCCGGAGCGGTCGAACGGGTCGGAGTCGACCTGCGTCGCGGCCACGGCCAGGATCGCGTCGCTCGCCGCCAGGGCGGCGTCCACCGCGCCGAGGTGGGCGAGGGAGTACGCGTCGGCGGACTCGCCTGCGGCGCAACGATACAGCGGATCGGCGACCCGGCGTGCCCCGCCGAGCCAGCAGGCGGCGACGCCGATGGCGCCATGCCAGAAGCCGGGCCGGCGCAGGTAGTCGCCGGGGTCGCCCACGGCGACGGCCTGGGCGTTGGTGAACTGCACCGGCCGGGTGTCACTGCCGGCCATGCCGGCGTTCCACCACGTGCTGGGCAACGGTTTGACGGACGGATCGGTCAATGCCACCGCGAACAACCCGCGGCGCCCGTCGCCGAGCCGCGCGGTCACCAGCGCGTGCGTGCAGAACCCGGCGCCCGAGCACCACACCTTGGTGCCGTTGAGGGTGACGGCGCCGTTGACGTCGGTGGCCAGCAGCGTGGCATCCGGCGCCTCGGCCGCCCACACGCCCCACAGCTGATCGGGTTCAGGGGGCTTGCCGCCTAGCTCGTGCAGGATGGCCACCGCGTCCACGTGGGCCTCGGCCACCCGGGCGGCGACGATGTTCTCCTCGGCCAGCCGCGCCAGGCGTTGCCAGCGTTCGGCGGTGCGTCCGGACGCGGGGAGCGGCAGCTCGAGCCGTCCCGACTCGAGCCAGTGCCTGACCAGTCCCGCCGTCACGCGCAGTCACCCGCCGCCGATCTCCCCAGTTGCCTGAGGTGGTGAGCGAACCCGAAGGGGGCCCGGGCCTGGGTTCGCGCAGAGGTGATCACCGACAGGTCGGTGTCCCGGTGAATGCTGTAGTTGGCCGCCTCGAACCGCTCGACCAGGTCGAGGTCCTCGCCGGTGGCGAGGGACCGGAAGCCCCCCACCCGCCAATAGGCCCGGGCGTTGAAGCCCATGTTGGCGCCGTGGACGTGCTCGTGGTCGGCGCCCGAACTCCCCAGCGCCGCCTCGTAGCCACGCTGGTAGCGGTCGGCGACCGCGGCGGGGTGCTGCCGCCAGTCGGTCACCCGCACGACGCCCAGCACCATGTCCGCGCCGACGGCGATCTGGTGGACCAGCCAGCCGGGATCGACCCGGCTGTCCGCGTCCGTGGTGGCGTACCAGCAGCGGGCTTCGCGCACGCCGTCGCCCAGCACCGAGCGGGCGTAACCGAAACCGACCGCGCGGGCGGTGCCGACGTTGCGCGCGTCGACGCTGATGAAGTGCACGTCGGGCCCGTACTCACCGGCCAGGTCCACGCTGCCGTCGTCGCAGGCGTCGAGGACCACCACGATGGTGACCGGCAGGGGTGCGCACAGCGCGGCGGTGAGAACGGCCCGCAGGCACGCCGGCAGCTTGCCCCGCTCGTTGTGCGCGGGAATCACCACGGCGGCGGCGTCG
>NZ_LZKC01000023.1:0-9373 GCF_001672685.1 Mycobacterium sp. E2462 | reverse complement strand
CCCCGCGACCAGCGCGGTGATCTTCGTCGACGCGCACCTCGCGACGACGGCGGCCCGGCTGGCCGCCCGCTTCCCCGACATGCCCAGCTACGTCGCGGATCTCAACACCAGCATCAGCGACGACTCGATCCAGGTCGTCGGGCGCCTGCAGTCCTTCTCCCTGGTGCTCGACACCCGGGAGGGCCAGGTTCAGGACGCGTGGGAGCGGGCGGCCCGGCTGATCCACGAACGGTACGTCTCGACGATCGACCCGCACGGCGCGCGGTCCCCGGCCACGCTGCCGTGGACGAAGCTCGACGAGTTCTACCGGGGGTCCAACCGGCGCCAGGTGCGCAACGCGCTGTGGATGGTGGAGCAGATCGCGAGGCACACCTGGAACACCTGGGGCAGCCCGCCCGCGCAGCTGTCCGGCCACGAGATGGCGGACCTGGCGCCGTTGGAGCAACTCGCGCTGATGGGTTTCGACGAGCACGCCGCGCTGAGCATGGCCCGCGCCGAGCACGAGGACTGGTGCCGCTACTACCGCCGCAACGGCTGGAAGTACGGGTTGCCGCGCGACGACGCGCGCAAGATCCACAACAAGCTGGTCGACTGGTCGGAGGTCGAAGGCGACCCGGAGTTGCTCAACGCGGCGGTGCGCAGCCTGGCGGGCACGCTGTGGAGCTTGCGGCAGTTGGGCTTTCGCTCGCGCCCGCTGTGGCAGTCGTTCAGCCGGGTCGGCACGGTCAGCGCCGAGCAGCGCAGCACCCCCTGGTCGTGGACGTCCGATTCGGGCCACACCATGCGCGGCGACGCCGGCGACTGGGCGGTCAGCGAGGACGGCAAGGTCTGGTCGGTGCGCGACGACATCTTCCGCGACACCTACGAGCCGGCCGGCCAGGGCCGCTGGCAGCGCAAGGGGCGGGTGCAGGCCCGCCCGGCGCAGCCCGGTGAAACCGTCAACACGCTGGAGGGGCCGACCACCGCGTCCGAGGGCGACTGGATCGTGCGCGGCGAGCAGGGCGAGCAGTGGCCGGTGCCCGGCCCGGAATTCGCGCGCCGCTACGCCGAGATTCACCCGGCCGGCCAGGCGCCGGGCCTCGGCGGCGGCGCCTGAGTTCGACGCGGACGGGCAACCGAATCAGCGGTGAAGTTACCCCTTCCGCACGTGTCCAACACTGATACGGTATCCGCGCACGCGCCGGCCAGCTAAGGGCTTGCGCCCCGGTTTTCTTTCCTGCCTCCCTAGGAGATCGCGATGGCGTTGTTCATCAGCTACTCGAGCCAAGACAGGTCGACGGTCGACGCCCTGACGACCGCACTGCGGCGCGGGCAACAGCAGGTGTGGTTCGACCAGGAGCTCGGCGGGGGCGACTCCTGGTGGAACAAGATCTTGGAGCAGATCCGCAACTGCGAGGTGTTCATCGTCGCGTTGTCCAACAACTGGTTGCAGTCCAAGCCCAGCCAGGCCGAGCTGCGTTACGCCCGGGCGCTGAACCGCCCCATCCTTCCCGTGCGCATCGGCGACGTCGACAGCATGCGGGTGAATCCCCTTGCCACGCTACAGATCATCGACTACCGGGAGCCCACCGTCGACGCCGGCATCCAACTGGTCACCGCCGTGCACGCCCTGCAGAGCAAGCCGGTGCCGCTGCCGGACCCGTTGCCCGAGGAGCCGCCGGTGCCGTTCGGCTACATCACCCGGCTGGGCAACCAGATGGCCGAGAAGGAGCTCAGCCCGCAGCAGCAGCTGCAGCTGCTGGTGGAGCTGCGATCCGGGCTCGACGAGGACGGCGACGACCCCAGCGCGCGCGGTGACATCGCGCAGTTGCTGCGCATGCTGCGGCTGCGCCACGACGTCACCTACCGCACCCGCAGCGAGATCGACAACGTGCTGGCCGAGATCGAGGCCCGGGACGGCTCGCCGGCCGGCCCCTCCCCGACGCCTCGGGAACAGGCCGCGACCACCGTCGCCGCCACGCCGGTCGCCGCCACGCCGGCGGCGTCCTCCACCGCGCCGGCCGCCGGGCCTGCCGCGGGCGGGGGCAGCAAGCGGCTCGTCATTCTCGGCGGCGCCGCCGTCGCGGTGATCGTGGCGATCGCGCTCGCCATCGTGTTCGCCACCCAGGGCGGCAAGACCAAGTCGGCCCCGAGTTCCAGCGCCAACTCGGGGCAGAGCGCGGCCGGCGGTTCGGGCGCGGGTTCGGGTCCGGCGCCGTCGAACGGTGGTGACACGAAACTGGATTCGTACCTGCTGGGGCCCGCCGACGTCGGCAACGTCGTCGGCGATCCCAACCTGGTGGTCTCGGACAAGTCCGCACAGCTGCGCAACCTCAAGGCGACGGTGTCCAACGCGGACTGCAAGGGACCCTACGAACCGATCGAGGAGTCGTCGTACAGGGGCGCCGACGGCTTCAAGGCGGTCAGCGGGCAGGCCGTGCACACCGCCGGCGAGAACGCGCCGCACCGCGTCTACGAGGCCGTCGCGGAGTTCGCCTCCCCGGAGCGGGCGGTCGCGTTCGTGCAGGCGTCGGCCGACAAGTGGCGGGCGTGCGCGGGGCAACAGGTGACCGTGACCTTCAACGGCAAGAGCTCGGGGTGGACGTTCGGTGAGGTGACCGGCGCGCCGCCGAAGATCTACCAAGAGCGCACCGAGTCCGACGGCGCCCGGGTCTGCCACCACGCCCTGCACGCGGCGGCCAACGTCGTCGTCGACCTGCTGATGTGCGGGCCGGACGCGGCGACGGGTCAGGCGGGCAAGCTGGCCGGGCAGATCGCCGCGCGGGTAAGCCAGTAGCCGGGTCGTGACATGGAACGGCCCCCGAGCCATGCTCCCGGTTGGACTTGACCGGGAAGCTCGGGGGCCGGGTGACTGCGGGGAATTCGCTAGCGCACGTCGGTGGCTAGCTCCGCCGAGCCGGTGCTGCTAGCGCGCAGCCACCTCACATGTCCATGAAGCTATCAATTTCGCGGACCACCTCCCTTCTTGTGTACGGCCGACCGTACCCGCGAAACGGGGAGCCGACAACACAATTCAGCGCTCAGCGGTCGCTGACGATCGCCGCGTCCACCAGTTCGGCGAAGTCGGCGGCCAATTCGGCGCCGGCCACCGGGCGTCCGTCGAGCGTGTGCACCCGCGCCGCCAGCGTGATGCTCGACACCAGCCAAACCGCTCGCGCCGCATACAGATCCGCCACCCGCAGCGGCCGGTAGTCGCAGTCGTACCCCTTGCCGCGCGCCACCTCGAACAGGGCCTGCTGCGTGGTGCCCCGCAAAATCGGATGCCACGGCGGCGGGGTCAGCAGCCGCGGGATGCCGCCCGCGCCCGACTCCGCGGCCGTGGCGATCACCACCGTCGAGCGCGGCCCCTCCAGGACGAAACCGTCCGAGCTGACGAAGACGGCGTCGGCGGCGCCCTGGCGGGCGGCGTGCCGCAGGGCGGCCATGTTGACCGCGTACGACAGCGTCTTGGCGCCCGCGAGCAACCACGGCATGGTGTCGGTGCCGGACGAGGGAAGCCCCCGATCCAGGGTGACCGCGGCCAGGCCGTCGCGCCGCACCGCCGAAACCCGTTCGGCCACGGCGCTGACGGTCACGTACGCCGTCGGCGTCGAGCCGTTCTCGCGGCCGCGGCTGAGGATCAGCCGCATCGCGGCCTCACCCGCGCCGGCCTCGGCCCAGCGGCCCGCGGCGACGTCGATCGCGTGCCGCCAGCGGGCGAGGTCGGGCTCGGGAAGGTCCGTCAGCCGCGCCGACTGGGTCAGCCGCTGCAGGTGCGACTCGACCAGGCACGGCCTGCCGTCGCGCACCAACAGGCTCTCGAAGATGCCGTCACCGCGAACGGCCGCGAGGTCGTCGGCGTGCAGCAGCGGGGCGCTCGGCGGGTGCACCTCGCCGTCCAGGGTGACGATCACGCTCGTGTCCGCGGGCATGGGAAGAGAGCCTAGTGGCGAGCGTGCGGCGGGCCGCGCACTCGGCACCCGGCGCGCGGCTGTCCGCACGCCCGGCGCGGGCCCCGGCATCCGTAGAGTTGAGCTGTGAGCCACGCAGTCCCCGCCCCCGATTCCGGACCCGACGCGGGCGCCGTTTGGCACTACGGCGATCCCCTGGGCGAGCAGCGCGCGGCCGAGACCGCCGCGGTGCTGGTGGACCGATCGCACCGCGCGGTCCTGACGCTGACCGGCGCCGACCGGCAGAACTGGCTGCACAGCATCTCCACGCAGCACGTCGCCGCGCTCCCCGACGGCGCCAGCACCGACAACCTCAGCCTCGACGGCCAGGGCCGGGTTGAGGACCACTGGATCCAAACCGAACTGGGCGGCATCACCTACCTCGACACCGAGCCGTGGCGCGGCGAGGCGCTGCTGGGCTACCTGAGCAAGATGGTGTTCTGGTCGCAGGTCGTCCCGGCCGCCGCCGACATCGCGGTGCTGTCGCTGCTCGGGCCGGGGTTGAGTGACCCGGCGGTGCTCGCCGCCCTGGGCCTCGACGCGCTGCCCGACGCGCGGTCGGCCGTGGCCACCGGCGGCGGTTTCGTGCGGCGCACGCCCGGCGCCGGGAGCCCGGCGCTGGACCTGCTGGTGCCCCGCGCCGACGCGGCCGGGTGGCGGGACCGGTTGGCGGGCGTCGGGGTGCGCTCGGCCGGGGTGTGGGCCTACGAGGCGCACCGGGTGGCGGCGCGGCGGCCGCGCCTCGGCGTGGACACCGACGAGCGCACGATCCCCCACGAGGTGGGCTGGATCGGTGGCCCCGGGGTGGGTGCGGTGCACCTGGACAAGGGCTGCTACCGCGGGCAGGAGACCGTCGCGCGGGTGCACAACCTCGGCAAGCCGCCCCGCATGCTGGTGCTGTTGCACCTCGACGGCTCGGTCGAGCGGCCGTCGACGGGCGACGCGGTGCTGGCCGGCGGGCGTGCCGTGGGCCGCCTCGGCACCGTGGTCGACCACGTCGACGACGGGCCGATCGCGCTGGCGCTCGTCAAGCGAGGGCTGCCGGGCGACACCCCGCTGGCGACCGGTCCGGACGCCGCGGTGGCTGCGGTGATGGACGCCGATTCCCTGCCGCCGGCCGAACAGATCGGCGCGGGACGACTCGCCGTTGAACGGTTGCGCGGCGGTGCGAGATAATCGTCGATGACGTCCGCCACAGCGGGGAGGGGGCACCGACGCCTGCCCCCGCGGCACGGTAAACTGCTACCAGGACAATAACGACACAGGAGATCGGAGCCGCCTACATGTTAGGCCGCTCCGTTATTGCGCGAGGGGGTTCCCCCATGGGCCGCGGCCGGGCTAAGGCAAAGCAGACCAAGGTTGCTCGAGAACTCAAATACAGTTCTCCGCAGACCGACTTCCAGCGGCTTCAGCGCGAGCTGTCCGGGACGGATTCGGACGACTCGACCGAACTGGACTCGGACGGCCTGGACGAACCCTGGGATGACCAGGACACCTGGCGTCGTTGAGACCCGCGCGGGCCGGCGTTAACCCCTCGCCCCCCGGCAGCGCGGTAGTCCTTCCCTAGAACCTCGGGTGTTGCCCCACCAATTTCGCCCGTGGACCTTGCTTCCCGCCCTTGCCGACGGTGCCCAGCACCCAGCAGTCCAGGTGGCGCGCCGTCAGGATGGCCAGCGCGCGGTCGGTGTCCTCGGGGGCCACGACGGCGAGCATGCCGACCCCCATGTTGAACGTCTTCTCCATCTCTTCCCGGGCGACCCGGCCGCGCTGGGCGATCATCGCGAACACCGGCGCGGGTGTCCAAGTGCCACGGTCCATTTCGGCGACCAGCCCATGCGGGATCACGCGGTGCAGGTTCGCGGCGAGCCCACCCCCGGTCACGTGGCAGAACGTGCGGACGTGCGTCTCGGCGGCCAGCGCCAGGCAGTCCTTGGCGTAGATGCGGGTCGGCTCGAGGAGTTCCTCACCGAGCGTGCGGCCGAACTCCTCGACGTAGCCCTCCAGGTTCATCCGGTCGATCTCCAGAAGCACCGTGCGGGCCAACGAGTATCCGTTGGAGTGCAGGCCGGACGAACCCATCGCGATGATGACGTCCCCCGGTTTGACGCGGTCGGGGCCCAGCACGTCGTCGGCCTCGACCACCCCGACACCCGTCGCCGAGATGTCGTAGTGGTCGGGTTCCATCAGGCCGGGGTGTTCGGCCGTCTCGCCGCCCAGCAGGGCGCAGCCGGCCCGCACGCAGCCCTCGGCGACCCCACTCACGATCGCGGCGAGCCGTTCGGGCACGGCCCGGCCGACGGCGATGTAGTCCTGCAGGAACAACGGCTCGGCGCCGCACACCACGAGGTCGTCGACCACCATCGCGACCAGGTCCAGGCCGACGGTGTCGTGCTTGTCCATCGCCTGGGCGACCGCGAGCTTGGTGCCGACACCGTCGGTGGACGCCGCCAGCAGCGGCTCGCGGTAGTCGCCGCGCAGGGCGAACAGCCCGGCGAACCCGCCGAGGCCGCCGCGCACCTCGGGGCGGGTGGCTTTGCTCGCCAGGGGCTTGAACAGTTCGACCGCGCGATCGCCGGCGTCAATGTCCACCCCGGCCGACGCGTAGGTGATGCCCTGGCCGTCCGGGTGGTGTCCGGGGGTCTTTCCGGGATCCGTCATCGCGATAAAGGCTACCGGGCGGCCTTGCCGGCCGGTATCAAACGTCCGCGTTCCGTCGGTCGAGCGGCGAGGTGGGGCCGTCAGTGCACGACGGGCACTTCGTCGGGCGCGAGATCCTCGAGCCCGGCGCCGCGGGCGGCGTTGGCGAGCATGTGCTCGATGACGTTCTTGCCCAGGGCGCTCTCCTCGGGCAGCTCGATCGGGTACTGCCCGTCGAAGCAGGCGGTGCACAACCGTGATGCCGGCTGCTCGGAGGCCGCGACCAGGCCGCGCAGCGAGATGTAACCCAGCGAGTCCGCGCCGATGGCGTGCCGCACCGCCTCCAGCATCTCCCGCTTGTTCTCGACCGCGTTGGCGATCAGCTCGGCCGGCGACGGGAAGTCGATGCCGTAGAAACACGGCCACTTCACCGGCGGCGACGCGATGCGCACGTGCACCTCGAGCGCGCCGGCCTCGCGCAGCATTCGCAGCAGCGCGCGCTGGGTGTTGCCCCGCACGATCGAGTCGTCGACGACGATGAGCCGCTTGCCGCGGATCACCTCGCGCAGCGGGTTGAGCTTGAGCCGGATGCCGAGCTGCCGGATGGTCTGCGACGGCTGGATGAAGGTGCGCCCGACGTAGGCGTTCTTCATCAGGCCCTGGCCGTAGGGGATGCCCGATTCCTGGGCGTAGCCGACGGCGGCGGGGGTGCCGGACTCCGGCACCCCGATCACCAGGTCGGCCTCCACGGGAGACTCGCGGGCCAACCGGCGGCCGATCTCCACGCGCGTCGCGTGCACGGAACGGCCGGCGATGGTGCTGTCCGGGCGCGCCAGATAGACGTATTCGAAGACGCAACCCTTGGGCGTCGGGTTGGCGAACCGCGTGGAGCGCACGCCGTCGGCGTCGATGGCCAACAGCTCCCCGGGTTCGATGTCGCGGACGAACGAGGCGCCGACGATGTCGAGCGCGGCCGTTTCGGAGGCCACCACCCAGCCGCGGTCCAGCCGGCCCAGCGACAGCGGGCGCACGCCGTGCGGGTCGCGGGCGGCATACAGGGTGTTCTCGTCCATGAACGTCAGGCAGAACGCGCCGCGCACCGTCGGCAGCAGTTGCAGCGCCGACTGTTCCAGGCTGGAATCGGCCGCGCCGTGGGCCAGCAGCGCGCCCAGGATGTCGGAGTCCGTGGTGGCCGGGGCCGGGGCGCGCTTGGCGATCAGCCCCTCGTCGCGTGCGCGAGCGGCCAGCTCGGCGGTGTTGACCAGGTTGCCGTTGTGGCCCAGCGCCACCCCGGTGCCGGCGGCGGTGTTGCGGAACACCGGCTGCGCGTTCTCCCAGGTGGTGTCGCCGGTGGTGGAGTACCGGCAGTGGCCGATGGCGACGTGGCCCTGCATGGCGGCCAGCGTCTGCTCGTCGAACACCTGGCTTACCAGCCCCAGGTCTTTGAAGACCAGGACCTGGGAGCCGTCGGCGACGGCGATGCCGGCGGCCTCTTGCCCGCGATGCTGCAGCGCATACAGGCCGTAGTAGCTGAGTTTGGCGACGTCCTCGCCCGGGGCCCAGACCCCGAATACGCCACACTCTTCCCGAGGCGCGCTGAAATCCTCTTCGGGTTCCTGGACGGTCACGATTAGGCAGCTCCCCGGGGAACGATTGGTGACGTAGGGAAGTCTACGGGCACGACGGCCGCGCCGCCCAATCCCCCGGGCGTGTTGGGCGACGAAAATCCTTGAGCCGCACTCTAAACCTGCAGTTCAGAGTTACATTCCGTCGACGTCGACCAGGGGCAACCAGTGTTCGATCTCACCCGCGCGGGACCCCGACAGCCGAATCGCGGCGGAGCTTCTGGCCGCGGCGAACGACGTCATGCCGGCGGCCAGCAGCAGCCAGGTCCGGGGGTCGGTCTCCACGACGTTGGGGGGCGTGCCGCGGGTGTGGGCCGGGCCGGTGACGCACTGCACGGCCGCGAACGGCGGGATGCGCACCTCCACGCTGCGGCCGGGCGCCACCGCGGCCAGCGTGCGGGCGGTCAGCCGGACCGCGGCCGCCAGCGCCGCGCGGTCGGGCGCGGGCCGCGCCTCGTCGCGCAGCCAGTCCGCCACGGCCAACACGGCCTGCCGGGTCTTGGCCGGGTCGGCCTTGTCGCGGGCAGCCATACCCTAGGGTCTCAAAACCATGAAGCGTCGTTTGCGGCGCGGGCCACCGTACAAGCTCGTCGGCCTGGCGACGGTCGTGGTCCTCGGCCTCGCCGTGGCGGCGCTGTACCTGCAGTTCCGCGGCGACCTGACGCCGGTGACGCAGCTGACCATGATCGCCCCCCGGGCGGGCCTGGTCATGGGCACCGGCTCGAAGGTCACCTACAACGGCGTGCAGGTCGGGCGGGTGTCGACGATTTCGGAGACCACCCGCGACGGCGTGCCCGTCGCCGTCATGATCCTCGATGTCACACCGAAATACGTGCGCCAGATCCCCGCCAACGTGGCGGCCACGGTCAAGGCGACGACGGTGTTCGGCAACAAGTACGTGGCGCTCACGTCACCGGAAAACCCTGCGGCACAGGCGATCACACCGGCCACGGTGATCGACGCGACGTCGGTGACGACGGAGTTCAACAGCTTGTTCGAGACGCTGGTCGCCATCGCGGACAAGGTCGATCCGGTCAAGGTGAACCTGACGCTCAGCGCGGCCGCGCTGGCGTTGACCGGGCTGGGCCAACGGCTCGGGGCGGCCCTGGTCGACGCCGACGCCATCCTCGACGACGTGAACCCGCGGCTGCCGGTGCTGCGCGGCGACCTGGCCCGCTGGGC
>NZ_LZKC01000022.1:0-687 GCF_001672685.1 Mycobacterium sp. E2462 | reverse complement strand
ATCCGCGGGGATCGTCATCAGGTCGTCGCGCACGGTGACGGCATCGGCAGTCTCCAGCGCCAGGTCGGCGCCGCCGCGACCCATGGCGATCGACGCGTGCGCGGCCGCCATCGCCGGGGCATCGTTGACGCCGTCACCGACCAGCAGCACCCGAAGGCCGCTAGCCTCGAACTCGCGTACCGCCGCGACCTTGCCGTCGGGCAACAGGTCGGCGCGGACATCGTCGACCCCGAGATGCGCGGCCAGGCGCGCCGCGGCCCGGCGGTTGTCCCCCGTGAGCACGACCGGGGGAGCCGACGTCAGCGCGGCGACGGCCCGCACCACGTGCGCGGCGTCCGGCCGTACGGTGTCGTCGAGGCCGAGCACGCCCACCCGCCGGCCGTCGACGGTCACCACGACGGCGGTCGCCCCGGCCGCCTGCAACGCGTCGACGGCGGCGTCGTCAGCCAACCCTCGCGGGCTGATCACCTCGACCACGTGGCCGTCCACGCCGGCGCGCACCCCGCTGCCCGGCATCGCCACGAACTCGTCGGGTTGCGGCACCGCGAGGCCCCGCCGGCGGGCGGCCGCGCAGATGGCGTTGCCCAGCGGATGCTCGCTGAAATGCTCTGCGGCGGCGCCGACCTGGCGCTGGAGACTGCCGATGCCGTCACCGTGCGCGACGACCTGATGACGATCCCCGCGGTG
>NZ_LZKC01000021.1:0-1091 GCF_001672685.1 Mycobacterium sp. E2462 | reverse complement strand
GACCGCGGGGATCGTCATCAGGTCGTCGCGCACGGTGACGGCATCGGCAGTCTCCAGCGCCAGGTCGGCGCCGCCGCGACCCATGGCGATCGACGCGTGCGCGGCCGCCATCGCCGGGGCATCGTTGACGCCGTCACCGACCAGCAGCACCCGAAGGCCGCTAGCCTCGAACTCGCGTACCGCCGCGACCTTGCCGTCGGGCAACAGGTCGGCGCGGACATCGTCGACCCCGAGATGCGCGGCCAGGCGCGCCGCGGCCCGGCGGTTGTCCCCCGTGAGCACGACCGGGGGAGCCGACGTCAGCGCGGCGACGGCCCGCACCACGTGCGCGGCGTCCGGCCGTACGGTGTCGTCGAGGCCGAGCACGCCCACCCGCCGGCCGTCGACGGTCACCACGACGGCGGTCGCCCCGGCCGCCTGCAACGCGTCGACGGCGGCGTCGTCAGCCAACCCTCGCGGGCTGATCACCTCGACCACGTGGCCGTCCACGCCGGCGCGCACCCCGCTGCCCGGCATCGCCACGAACTCGTCGGGTTGCGGCACCGCGAGGCCCCGCCGGCGGGCGGCCGCGCAGATGGCGTTGCCCAGCGGATGCTCGCTGAAATGCTCTGCGGCGGCGGCGATCCGCAGCACCTCGTCCTCGCCGGACCGGCCGTCGGCGGGCGCGACGCTGGTCAGCCGCGGCGTGCCGGTGGTGAGCGTGCCGGTCTTGTCGAAGGCGACCACGCCGAGGTCGCCGAGGTGCTCCATGGCCACCGCCGATTTGATTAGCACGCCGTGGCGGCCGGCATTGGCGATCGCCGAGAGCAGCGGCGGCATGGTCGCCGAGGCGTCCGCCACGAAGGCGCGGACCCAGCTGTTTATCGAAAAGGTCGAGCAGCGTTACTCGGTGGGCGTGGTGGCGGCGACCCTCGGGCTGTTCGCGGTGCCGCTGCTGTGCGGCTCCGGCCTGCAGGCCACGCTGCTGCGCGCCATGACTTTCATGATCGTCGCGTCCCCGTGCGCGGTGGTGCTGGCGACCATGCCGCCGCTGCTCTCGGCGATCGCCAATGCCGGCCGCCACGGCGTGCTAATCAAATCGGCGGTGGCCA
>NZ_LZKC01000020.1:0-10745 GCF_001672685.1 Mycobacterium sp. E2462 | reverse complement strand
CCGGCGCGGCGCGAAGCCCGTCGTTCACCGTTTCGTATCACGATCCCGCAGGCTTGCGTGTACCCTCGCGCCATGCCTGACAGCGATGCGCGGCTGGCCAGCGACCTGTCACTGGCTGTCATGCGGTTGGCGCGCCAACTGCGGTTCCGCAATCCCTCGTCGCCGGTGTCGCTGTCCCAGCTGTCCGCGCTGGCGATGCTGACCAACGAGGGCCCGATGACGCCCGGTGCCCTGGCGATCCGTGAACGGGTGCGGCCGCCGTCGATGACGCGGGTCATCGCCTCGCTGGCCGACATGGGGCTGGTGGACCGCGCGCCGCACCCGGTCGACGGCCGGCAGGTGCTGGTCTCGGTCTCCGAATCCGGCGCCGAGCTGGTCAAGGCCACCCGGCGGGCCCGCCAGGAGTGGCTGGCCAAGCGGCTGGCGACGCTGGACAGCGACCAGCGCGACGTCCTGCGCAGCGCGGCCGACCTGATGCTGGCGTTGGTCGACGAAGGCCCGTGAGCGACGGGACCGACGGCCTGAACGTGGCGGACGTCGACGACCCCGACGACCCCAGGCTCGACGACTTCCGCGACCTCAACAGCGTCGACCGCCGCCCCGATCTCCCCTCGGGCAAGGGCCTGGTGATCGCCGAGGGCGTGCTCGTGGTCCAGCGGATGCTGGCCTCGCGGTTCGACCCGCACGCCCTGCTGGGCACCGACCGGCGGCTCGCCGAACTGCGGGACGACTTGGCGGGCACCGGAATTCCGTACTACCGGGCGTCGGCCGACGTGATGGCGCGGGCGATCGGGTTCCACCTCAACCGGGGCGTGCTGGCGGCCGCGCGGCGACCGCCCGAGCTCGGCGTCGATGAGGTCCTCGACGGCGCCCGCACCGTCGCGGTCCTCGAAGGCGTCAACGACCACGAGAACCTCGGCTCGATCTTCCGCAACGCCGCCGGGCTGGGCGTCGACGCGGTGGTCTTCGGCAGCGGCTGCGCCGACCCGCTGTACCGGCGCGCCGTCCGAGTGTCGATGGGTCACGCGCTGCTGGTGCCCTACGCCCGGGCGACGCGGTGGCCCGAAGCCTTGGACACCCTGCGCGACAACGGGTTTCGGCTGCTGGCGATGACCCCGCGGCCCACCGCCTGCGCGTTGGCGGAGGCGATGACGGCGGCGCGCGACCGGCGGGTGGCCGTGTTGGTGGGCGCCGAGGGGCCGGGCCTGACGCCGGCCACGCTGCGATCCAGCGACGTGCTGGTGCGCATCCCGATGGCGCGCGGCACCGACTCGCTCAACGTCGCGACGGCGGCGGCGCTGGCGTTCTACGAACGGGCCCGCGTGACCGACGTCGCGTAGGGTTAGGCTTCCGCGGATGAAGACCGAGTCCGTTCCCTGGGCAACGGGTTTGACGGTGGCGGCCTTCGTCGCGGCCGTCACCGGCGCCGCGATCGTCGTGCTCAGCCTCGGGCTGATCCGGGTGCACCCGCTGCTGGCCGTCGGGCTCAACGTCGTGGCCGCCGGGGGATTGGCGCCGACGTTGTGGGGATGGCGCCGCACGCCGGTGCTGCGCTGGTTCGTGCTGGGCGCCGGCGTGGGTGTGGCGGGCGCCTGGCTCGCGCTGTTCGCCCTGGCCGCCGCCAGCCGCGGCTAGCGCTGCCCGCCGGAGCGCACGCCGAGCAGCACGTCCTCCCACGCCGGGATGACGGGCTTGCCGCGACGCGAGTGCACGGGCTTCTCGTCCGGCGCGGCCGCCGCCGGCGCCGGCGCGACCGCCGGTTCCTGGAAATCGACGTGGGCGACCCGCGCCACCGGCCGCAGGGGCTGCTCAAAGTCCGGGTCGATCAGCGCGCTGGCGGCGTCGTCGATCGCCGTGACGGTCCCGCCATGGGCGCCGGGGCTGAACGAGAAGTGCGCCAGGTTGTCCGACCGGCCCACCTTCCAGGCGAGTTGAACGGTCCAGCGATTGTCCTCGTTGCGCCAGGCGTCCCAGCTGAGCTTGTCGTGATCGAGCCCGCGGGTCACGAAGGCGGCGCTGACGGTCTCGAGCAGGGTCAGCACCGAGGGGCCGTCGGCCAGCACGGGATGCGCGGCCGTTGCCAGCTCCGCGGCGCGGAACCGTTCCAGCAGCACCGGGTGCGCGAAGCGGCGCACCCGGGAGAGCTCCGAGCCCGACGCCGCGGCGACCTGTTCGACGGACGCGCCGGCACGAATCTTCGCCTGAATCTCTTTGGGGCTGAGCATGTTGGTGACTTCTATCTCGAGCTGCGGTTGCTCGGGGTACTTTTTCTCGCCGCGCAGGACGGTCCGCAGTTCGTCGTCGGCCTTCAGCCTGAACCGCTCCTCGGGGCCGTCGCCCTCGCAGATCAGGTATTTGCTGTCGGCGTCGAGCCCCACCACTTTGAGTTCCCGCATGGTTTCTCCTCGCAGGCTCCGTGCAGGTCGGCGACGGACCCGTCAGGTCCGCACTTTAGCCCAGCCCCGGCCGTTCGCCGGTCCTGACACGCTGGGCGGTCAAGGGACGGTTGCTGGCTAGTGGAGCCGCTCGACGACCCAGTCGATGCACTGCGTCAGGGCGCTGACGTCGTCGGGGTCGACGGCGGGGAACATGCCCACCCGCAATTGGTTGCGGCCGAGTTTGCGGTACGGCTCGGTGTCGACGATGCCGTTGGCCCGCAGCGTCTTGGCGACGGCCGCCGCGTCGACGTCGTCGACGAAGTCGACGGTGCCCACCACCTGCGATCGCAGGGCGGGGTCGGCGACGAACGGCGTGGTGAAGGACCGGTCCTGCGCCCAGGAGTACAGCCGCTGCGAGGAGTCGGCCGTGCGCTTGACCGCCCAGTCCAGGCCGCCGTTGCCCAGCAGCCAGTCGACCTGCTCGGCCATCAGCGCCAGGGTGCCGACCGCCGGGGTGTTGTAGGTCTGGTCCTTGAGGCTGTTCTCCACCGCGATGGGCAGGGAGAGGAAGTCGGGCACCCACCGGCCCGACTCGGCGATCGCGCGGACCCGGTCCAGCGCAGCGGGGCTGAGGATGGCCAGCCACAGGCCACCGTCGCTGGCGAAGTTCTTCTGCGGAGAAAAGTAGTAGGCGTCGGTCTCCGCGATCTGCACGGGCAGCCCGCCCGCCCCGGAGGTGGCGTCGATGAGGACCAGGGCGTCGCCGGCATCGGCGGGACGGCGGACCGGCACCGCGACGCCCGTCGACGTCTCGTTGTGCGCCCAGGCGATGGCGTCGACCGACGGGTCGCTCTGCGGCTCGGGCGCGCTGCCCGCGTCGGCCTTAATGACGACCGGGTCACCGACGAACGGGTTGCCGGCGACGGCGGCGGCGAACTTCGAGCTGAACTCGCCGAAGGACAGGTGCAGCGAGCGCTTGTCGATCAACCCGAACGCCGCGGCGTCCCAGAAGGCCGTCGCGCCGCCGTTGCCGAGGATCACCTCGTACCCGTCGGGCACGGCGAACAGCTCGGCGAGGCCCTTGCGCACGCGGCCCACCAGGTTCTTCACCGGGGCCTGCCGGTGCGAGGTGCCGAACAGCGGGGCGGCGGTGCTGGTCAGCGCCTGCAACTGTTCGGGCCGCACCTTCGACGGGCCACACCCGAAGCGGCCGTCGCGGGGTTTGATGTCTGCGGGGATCTCGAGCTGGTCAGCCATGCTCCCCAGGGTAGTGAGCCGACCTGAACGGGCGGTGTGGCGGCCCGTCTCGCCGGTCCGTCGCGGACGCCGAAAGTTTCGTCCGGTGTGATCCAGGGCATAGAAATTTCGTGACCGCCGGTCAGGTCACATGGCGAAGAGGGCCCTGGAACATATCCGGTACCTGCGGTACTGTCTGGACATAGCAAGGCCAAATGTAAACCTCGTTGGGGAGGACTGAAGATGGCTAGGACGCGACTCGTTCGACGCTGGCGCCGCAACATGGAGGTGCGCGACGACACGGAATACGTGAACACTCTCGCCACCCTGTCCGAGGGGTCGGTGCGCCGTAACTTCAACCCCTACACCGACATTCACTGGGATTCCCCCGAATTCGCCGTCACCGAGAACGATCCGCGGTGGATCCTGCCGCAGACCGACCCGCTGGGAAGGCACCCCTGGTACCTCGCGCAGCCCGACGAGCGCAAGATCAAGATCGGCATGTGGCGGCAGGCGAACGTCGCCAAGGTGGGGTTGCACTTCGAGTCCATCCTGATCCGCGGCCTGATGAACTACACGTTCTGGGTGCCCAACGGCTCCCCCGAATACCGTTACTGCCTGCACGAATCCGTCGAAGAGTGCAACCACACGCTGATGTTCCAGGAGATGGTCAACCGCATCGGCGCCGACGTGCCGGGCATGCCCCGGCGCCTGAAGTGGCTCTCGCCGCTGGTGCCCCTGGTGGCCGGGCCGCTGCCGGTGGCCTTCTTCATCGGTGTGCTGGCCGGCGAGGAGCCGATCGACCACACGCAGAAAAACATTCTGCGCGAAGGCAAGTCGCTGCACCCGATCATGGAGCGGGTGATGGCGATCCACGTCGCCGAAGAGGCGCGGCACATCTCGTTCGCCCACGAGTTCCTGCGCAGGCGGTTGCCGCACCTGACCAAGCGGCAGCGGTTCTGGACCGCGCTGTACCTGCCGCTGACCATGAAGGTGCTGTGCCGCGCGATCGTAGTGCCGCCCAAGCAGTTCTGGCAGGAGTTCGACATCCCGCGCGAGGTCAAGAAGGAACTGTTCTTCCGGTCGCCGGAGTCGCGGAAGTGGTTGAGCGACATGTTCGGTGACGTGCGGATGCTGGCCTACGACACCGGCCTGATGGAGACTCGCTCGGCGCGGTTGATGTGGAAGCTGTGCAAGATCGACGGCAAGCCGTCGCGGTACCGCAGCGAGCCGCAGCGCCAGCACCTGGCCGCCGCGCCGGCCGCTTAGGGCGCACGGGAAATCGGCTATGCCGCATGTGATCACCCAGTCGTGCTGTAACGACGGGTCCTGTGTCTTCGCGTGCCCGGTCAACTGCATCCACCCGACGCCGGACGAGCCGGGGTTCGCCACCTCGGAGATGCTCTACATCGACCCGGTCGCCTGCGTGGACTGCGGTGCCTGCGTGAGCGCCTGCCCGGTGGGGGCCATCGCGCCCGACAGCCGATTGGATGCCAAGCAGCTGCCGTTCGTCGAGATCAACGCCTCCTTCTACCCGAAGCGTCCCGAGGGCGTGAAGCTGCCGCCCACCTCCAAGCTGGCCGCGGTGCTCCCGGCCGCCGAGGTGCGGCCCCGGCGGGGGCCGCTGACCGTGGCCGTGGTGGGTTCCGGACCCGCGGCCATGTACGCCGCCGACGAGCTGCTCACCCAGAAAGGCGTGCGGGTCAACGTCTTCGAGAAACTCCCCACGCCCTACGGACTGGTTCGCGCGGGGGTGGCACCGGATCACCCGAACACCAAGCGCGTCACCCGGTTGTTCGACCGGGTCGCCGAGCACCGCGGGTTCCGCTTCTTCCTCAACGTCGAGGTCGGCAACCACCTGACCCACGCGGACCTGCTGGCCCACCACCACGCCGTGCTGTATGCCGTCGGGGCGCCCGACGACCGCAGGCTGAGCATCCAGGGCATGGGTTTGCCGGGCACCGGGACCGCCACGGAGCTGGTCGCCTGGATCAACGGGCACCCCGAATTCGCCCAGCTACCAGTCGATCTCGGCCACGAGCGGGTGGTGGTGGTCGGCAACGGCAACGTCGCCCTGGACGTGGCGCGGGTCCTCACCGCCGATCCGGACGCCCTGGCCGGCACCGACATCGCCGACCACGCCCTGGCGGCGCTGCGCGGTTCGGCGGTGCGCGAGGTGGTGGTCGCCGCCCGGCGCGGGCCCGCGCACTCGGCGTTCACGCTGCCCGAGCTGATCGGCCTCACGGGCACGGCCGAGGTGGTGCTGAGCGCGGCCGACCATGCGCTGGTGGCGGCCGACCTCGCGGCGGCGACCGACCCGCTGGTCACGCGCAAGCTGCAAATCTTGAGCACGCTCGGCGACGACTCGGCGCCGCCGTCGCGGCCGCGGATCATCCTGGCCTATCAGCTGACCCCGCACCGCATCCTGGGCGCCGACCGAGCCACCGGTGTGGAGTTCACGCGCACCGGCACCGCGGAGACCCGCCGAATCGAGGCGGGCCTGGTGCTGACGTCAATCGGCTACCGCGGCAAGCCAATTCGTGACCTGCCATTCGACGACGCCGCGGCCGTGGTGCCCAACGAGGGGGGCCGCGTCATCGACCCGACCACCGGGGCCGCGGTGCCGGGCGCCTACGTCGCGGGCTGGATCAAGCGCGGGCCGAGCGGGTTCATCGGCACGAACAAATCCTGCTCACTGCAGACGGTGCAACGGTTGGTGGCCGACTTCAACGACGGCAAGCTGGCCGACCCGGCGCCCGACCCCGGCGCCCTGGAGGCGCTGGTGCGGGCGCGCCGACCCGAGGTCGTCGACGCGGCCGGGTGGCGCGCCATCGACGCCGCCGAGATCGCGCGCGGCGCCGGCCGGCCTCGCAACAAATTCACCGATATCGCCGACATGCTGGCGGTCGCGGCCACCGCCGAGCCGACACCGCCGCCGCGGCGCGGGCTGCTGTCCCGGCTGATCGGCTGACCGGCCGGCCGCGCGCCTCAGACATGGGCGAGGTCGCGCTCCCAGCCCTCAACCTCTTCGGGCTTGCGCGGGCCCGGTCCGACGTAGATGGCCGACGGGCGGACCAGCTTGCCGAGCCGCTTCTGCTCCAGGATGTGGGCGCACCACCCGGCGGTGCGCCCGCAGGTGAACATCGCCGGCATCATGGTGGCCGGCACCTGGGCGAAGTCCAGGATCACCGCGGCCCAGAACTCGACGTTGGTCTCGATGGCCCGATCCGGGCGGCGCTCGCGCAGCTCGGCGAGGGCGGCCTGCTCCAGCGCGACCGCCACCTCGTGGCGGGGCGCACCGAGCCGCTCGGCGGTCGCGCGCAGCACCCGCGCCCGCGGGTCCTCGGCGCGGTACACGCGGTGCCCGAAGCCCATCAGCTTGTCGCCGCTGTCCAGGATCTTCTTGACCAGGGCGCGCGCGTCGCCGGTGCGCTCCACCTCTTCGATCATCGGCAGCACCCGCGCCGGCGCCCCGCCGTGCAGCGGGCCGCTCATCGCGCCGATCGCCCCGGACAGCGACGCGGCCACGTCGGCGCCGGTCGAGGCGATCACCCGCGCGGTGAAGGTCGAGGCGTTCATCCCGTGCTCGGCGGCGGACACCCAGTAGGCGTCGATGGCCTCGACGTGCCTGGGGTCGGGTTCGCCCTGCCAGCGCGTCATGAAACGCGCTGTCACCGTGGCACATTCGTCGATCACCCGCTGCGGAACGGCCGGCTGATAGATGCCGCGGGCGGACTGGGCGACGTAGGACAACGCCATCACCGAGGCGCGGGCCAACTGGTCGCGCGCGGTGCCGTCGTCGGTGTCGAGGAGGGGCTTGTAGCCCCAGATCGGGGCGAGCATCGCCAGGCCCGCCTGCACGTCGACGCGCACGTCGCCGGTGTGAATGGGCAGCGGGAACGGCTCGGCGGGGGGCAGCCCGCGACCGAATTTGCCGTCGACCAGCAGTGCCCAGACGTCGCCGAACGTGACCTGCTGGCCCACCAGGTCCTCGATATCGACACCGCGGTAGCGCAGGGCGCCGCCGTCCTTGTCGGGCTCGGCGATCTCGGTGGTGAACGCCACCACGCCTTCGAGGCCGGCGACGAAGTTTTCGGGTACTACGGTCATGGGAAAATTCTTGCACCCCCTGCTCGGGGCGATGCTACCGGCCGGTAGCAAGCACCGGTAGCGTTGGCGCGATGGCCGGACCGGACCCCGAAACGGGCAGCGATCACCTGCAGAGAATGCGTGTGGAATACGGATCGGTGGAAAAGGACGGCAGTCCGGACCTCGACGCGGATTGGCTCGACGGCGGCTGGGTCGCGTTGCTGCGCAGCTGGATTCGCGACGCCGAGCAGGCCGGGGTCGCCGAGCCCAACGCGATGGTGCTCGCCACCGTGTCCGACGGCAGGCCCGCCAGCCGCACCGTGCTGTGCAAGAGCGTCGACGAGTCCGGGATCACGTTCTTCTCCAACTACGACTCGGCGAAGGGGGCGGACCTGGCGTCGACCCCGTACGCGTCGGCGACGTTTCCGTGGTACCTGCTCGGCCGGCAGGTGCACGTCCGCGGGCCGGTGACCAAGGTCAGCGCCCAACAGACCGAGGATTACTGGTCCAAGCGGCCCCGCGGATCGCAGCTGGGCGCGTGGGCGTCGCACCAATCCCAGCCGATCGCGTCCCGCGAGGCCCTGCTCGACCAGCTGGCGCAGGTCACCGCCCGCTTCGTCGGCACCGACGCTGTTCCGGTGCCGCCCGGCTGGGGCGGCTACCTCATCGCCCCCGAGTCGGTGGAGTTCTGGCAGGGGCGGGAGAACCGGTTGCACAACCGCATCCGGGTCGTCGGCGGGCGGGTCGAGCGGCTGCAGCCCTAGCGGACCCGCCTCGGCTAGCTTGAGCCGTGATGGACGAGACGCAACAGGTGCGCGCGCTTTGGCAGTCGCTCGGGCTGCCCGGCGTCGTCGACGTGCACACCCACTTCATGCCCAAGCCGGTCATGGACAAGGTGTGGAAATACTTCGACGACGCCGGCCCGCTGGTCGGGCGGCCGTGGCCGATCGCCTACCGCACCGACGAACAGCAGCGCCTCGACACGCTGCGGGCCTTCGGGGTCCGCGCCTTCACGTCGCTGGTCTACCCGCACAAACCGCAGATGGCGGCCTGGCTGAACCAATGGGCCAAGGCCTTCGCCGACGCCACCCCCGACTGCCTGCACACCGCCACGCTGTACCCCGAGCCCGGCGCCGAGGACTACGTCCGCGAGGCCGTCGAGTCCGGCGCGCGCGTCGTCAAGGCGCACATCCAGGTCGGGCGGTACAGCCCCACCGACCCGCTGCTCGACGGCGCCTGG
This sequence comes from Mycobacterium sp. E2462, assembly GCF_001672685.1. NCBI lineage: Bacteria > Bacillati > Actinomycetota > Actinomycetes > Mycobacteriales > Mycobacteriaceae > Mycobacterium > Mycobacterium sp. E2462. The sequence goes on along the minus strand of NZ_LZKC01000020.1, from coordinate 1,802 downwards.
GGTGTCATCGAGGACGCCGGCCTGCCGGTCGTCATCCACTGCGGCTCGGGGCCGGTGCCCGGCGAGTACACCGGCGCCGAGCCCGTCGCGGCGCTGCTGACCCGCCATCCCCGCCTGCGGCTGGTCATCGCTCACCTGGGCATGCCCGAATACGCCGACTTCCTCGACCTCGCCGACCGGCACGACGAGGTCCGGCTGGACACCACCATGGCGTTCACCCCGTTCATGGAGGAGACCATGCCGTTCCCCGCGTCGGAGTACGGGCGGCTGCGGGCGCACGCCGACCGCATCCTGTTCGGCAGCGACTTCCCTAACATCCCGCACGGGTTCCTCGACGCGATGCTGGTGTTGACGCGGCTGCCCGGCATCGACGACGCGTGGCTGCGAAAGGTGTTGCACGACAACGCCGCGCAGCTGTTCGAGCTGGACGGCTGAGCGCCGCCGCGCGGGCGCGCCGCGGGGTCAGTCACACTGGGCGGGGGCCCGCGGCGGCCCACTGATGAGCGCCCCGCACGCGGGGCGGGAACGGGGGGCTCGGGCGTGGTGCGGCTTTTCGCGGACACCACACCGCTGCGGGCCCCGGAGTTTCGCCGGTTGTGGCTCGCGGGCGTCCCGACCGTCATCGGCGGCAACCTGACCATCTTCGCGGTCCCGGTCCAGATCTACGCCCTCACCGAGAACTCGGCCTACGTCGGGCTCGCCGGGCTGTTCGCGCTGGTGCCGCTGGTGGTGTTCGGCCTTTTGGGCGGCGCCTGGGCCGACGCCATGGATCGGCGCCGGCTGCTCATCGTCACGTCGTGCGGGCTGGCGCTGGCCTCGCTGCTGCTCTGGCTGCAGGCCGCCCTCGCGCTGAACAACGTGTGGGCGGTGCTGGGGCTGCTGTCCTTTCAACAGGCGTTCTTCAGCGTGAACTCGCCGACCCGCTCGGCGGCCATCCCGCGGATGCTGCCCGGCGAGCAGCTGCCGGCGGCCAACGCGCTGAACATGACCGTCACCCAGTTCGGGGCGATCGCGGGCCCGCTGCTGGCCGGCCTGCTGCTCAGCTGGGTCGACCTGTCGGCGCTGTACCTGATCGACACGGTGACCTGCCTCGCCCCGATCTGGGCGACGTTCCGGCTCGCGCCGATGCCGCCGACCGAACCGGAGCAGGACCGCGGCGCGTCGCGGTGGGGCGTGGCCGCCGTCATCGAGGGGTTCCGCTATCTGGCCGGCAACACCGTCGTGCTGATGTCGTTCGTGGTGGACCTGATCGCCATGATCTTCGGCATGCCGCGGGCGCTGTTCCCCCAGCTGGCGCACCAAAGCTTCGGCGGGCCCGTCGAGGGCGGCTCGGCGATGGCGCTGCTGGCCGCTGCCATGTCGGTCGGGGCGGTGGCCGGCGGGGTGTTCTCCGGCTGGCTGCCGCGGATCCGACGCCAGGGGCTGGCGGTCATGGCCTCCGTCGTGGTGTGGGGCCTGGCGATGGTCGGCTTCGGCGCGGTCAGCGGCACGGCCCACGGGCGGCCCGGACCGGCGCTGTGGGGGGCGTTGGCGTTCCTGGCCGTCGGCGGCGCGGCGGACATGGTGTCGGCGGCGTTTCGGCAGACGATCCTGCAGCAGGCGGCCTCCGACGACCTGGTCGGGCGGCTGCAGGGCGTGTTCACGGTGGTCGTCGCGGGCGGCCCGCGGGTGGCCGACGCGGTGCACGGCGCCGCGGCCGCCGTGGTGGGGGCGTCGGCCGCCGCCGCCGGGGGCGGGGCGTTGGTGGTCCTGGGAGTTCGCGACTTTCGGCACCCGATATCGGACGAACGCCGGGGCCGCCG
>NZ_LZKC01000019.1:0-13295 GCF_001672685.1 Mycobacterium sp. E2462 | reverse complement strand
GCGGGGGCCATCGGGCTGGTGCTGGTGCTGCTGTATTCGCTGCTCTACTACCGGGCGCTGGGGGTGCTCACCGCGCTATCGCTGAGCGCTTCGGGGGCAATGATTTTCGCGATCCTGGTGCTGTTGGGCCGCTACATCAACTACACCCTGGATCTGGCTGGCATCGCCGGTCTGATCATCGGCATCGGCACCACCGCCGACTCGTTCGTCGTGTTCTTCGAACGCATCAAAGATGAGATCCGCGAGGGCCGTTCGTTCCGGTCGGCGGTGCCGCGCGGTTGGGTGCGGGCCCGCAAGACCATCGTCTCGGGGAACGCGGTCACCTTCCTGGCCGCCGCGGTGCTCTACTTCCTGGCGATCGGCCAGGTCAAGGGTTTCGCCTTCACGCTGGGCCTGACCACCATCCTGGACCTGGTGGTGGTGTTCCTGGTGACCTGGCCGCTGGTGTACCTGGCGTCGAAGTCCCCGACGCTGGGCAAGCCCGCCTATAACGGCCTGGGCGCCGTGCAGCAGGTGGCCCGCGAACGCCGGGCTTCGGCGCACGTCAAGACGGGACGGGGATAGCGCATGACCGCCAAGGCTTCCAACGACGCGACCGACCTCGACACGACCGCCGACGACGCGGTGCGGCAGGCCGACCTGCCGCGGCACAGCTTCCTGTCGCGGCTCTACACCGGCACCGGCGCCTTCGAGGTGGTCGGGCGGCGCCGGCTGTGGTTCGGCGTCAGCGGCGCCATCGTCGCCGTCGCGATCGTCAGCATCCTGGTGCGGGGCTTCACGTTCGGCATCGACTTCAACGGCGGCACCACGGTCTCGATGCCCGCCGCCAAGGGCGCGGTGCACACCTCGCAGGTCCAGGAGGTCTTCAAGAAGGCGCTCGGCAAGGACCCGGAGTCGGTGGTGATCGTCGGCAGCGGCGACGCGGCGACCGTGCAGATCCGCTCCGAAACGCTGACCAACGAGCAGTCGACCAAGCTGCGCAACGCCCTCTTCGACGCGTTCGCGCCCAAGGGGCCCGATGGCAAGCCCAGCAAGGCCGCTATCAGCGACTCGGCGGTGTCGGAGACCTGGGGTGACCAGATCACCAAGAAGGCGCTGATCGCCCTGGTGGTGTTCCTGGCCCTGGTCGGCCTGTACATCACCATCCGCTACGAGCGCTACATGACGCTCGCGGCGATCGCCGCCATGTTCTTCGACCTGACCGTGACCGCCGGCGTGTATTCGCTGGTGGGTTTCGAGGTCACGCCCGCCACCGTCATCGGCCTGCTGACCATCCTCGGATTCTCCCTCTACGACACGGTCATCGTCTTCGACAAGGTCGAGGAGAACACCCACGGCTTCCAGCACACCACCCGGCGCACCTTCGCCGAACAGGCGAACCTGGCGATCAATCAGACGTTCATGCGGTCCATCAACACGAGCCTGATCGGCGTGCTGCCGGTGCTGGCGCTGATGGTGGTGGCGGTGTGGCTGCTGGGCGTCGGCACGCTGAAGGACCTGGCGCTGGTGCAGCTGATCGGCATCCTGATCGGCACCTACTCGTCGATCTTCTTCGCCACCCCGCTGCTGGTCACCATGCGCGAGCGCACCGAGCTGGTGCGCACCCACACGCGCCGCGTGCTGCGGCGCCGCGGTTCCGGCACGGCGGCCACCGGGAAGGCGGCCGAGGGTGCCGACGCTGCCGCCGACGACGCCGACGACGAGGCCGCCACCGACGACGCGACTGACACCAAGGCCACGGGCAAGTCCGGGAAGGCGGTCACCGCCGCCTCCGCCGGGAAGGCGGGCGAGGCCGCGCCGAGCAAGCCGGCGCCCGGGGCGCGTCCCGTGCGGCCGACGGCGACCCGGCGGCCCACCGGTAAGCGCAACGTCGGCCGGCGGTAGGCGGGATGGCCACCGCTTGGCGCAGCATCGCGGGGTGGCTGGGCGCCGGGCTGGCGGTCGCGTTGGCCGTCGCGTTCACCGTGAGCGCGTGCTCGGGTAGCGCCGCCTCGGAGATCGACTACGTGGTCGACGGCCCCCTGTCCACCTACAACGCCAACACGGTCGCCGGCGCCGCCTCCGCCGGCGCGCAGGCCTTCGCCCGCACGCTCACCGGCTTCAGCTATCACGGCCCGGACGGCCAGATCGTCGCCGACCGCGACTTCGGCTCCGTTTCGGTGGTCAGCGGCTCGCCGCTGGTGCTCGACTACCAGATCGCCGACAACGCCGTGTACTCCGACGGCAAGCCGGTGACCTGCGACGATCTGGTCCTGACCTGGGCCGCCCAATCCGGGCGGTTCCCGGAGTTCGACGCCGCCAGCCGGGCCGGATACCTCGACATCGCCAACGTCGAGTGCATGCCCGGCCAGAAGAAGGCCCGGGTGTCATTCGCCCCGGATCGCACCATCGTGGACTACAACCAGCTGTTCACCGCCACCTCGCTGCTGCCGTCGCACGTCATCGCCGACATCCTCAACGTCGACGTGACCGCCGCCCTGCTCAGCAACAACGGGCCCCTGATCCAGCAGATCGCCAAGCTGTGGAACACGGCGTGGGACCTCAAGCCCGGGATCGACCTCAAACGGTTCCCGTCGGCCGGGCCGTACAAGATCGAGCGGGTGCTCGACGGCGGCGCCGTGGTGCTGGTCGCCAACGACCGGTGGTGGGGTCCCAAGGCGATCACCAAGCGGATCACCGTCTGGACGCAGGCGCCCGACATCCAGGACCGCATCAACAACGGCAGCGTCGACGTCGTCGACGTCGCCGCCGGGTCCTCGGGAACGTTGACCACCCCGGAGAACTTCGACCGCACCGATTCGCCGTCGGCGGGCGTCGAGCAGCTGATCTTCGCGCCGCAGGGGCCGCTGTCGCAGGCCAAGGCCCGGCGCGCCTTCGCCCAGTGCGCGCCCCGCGACCAGCTGGCCAAAGACGCGGGGGTGCCGATCGCCAACTCGCGGCTGCTCCCGGCCAACGACGACGCCGTCACCGCGGCCGACGGCGCCGCCGAGGCCGCGCCGTTCAGCAAGGCCGATCCCGCCGCCGCCCGCGACGCGCTCGGCGGGGCGCCGCTGGCGGTGCGGATCGGCTATCAGGGGCCCAACGCCCGGCTCGCCGTGAATGTCGGGGTCATCACGAAATCCTGTGCGGGCGCGGGCATAACGGTGTCCGGCATCGCTCTGGACTCGTCGGGCCCGCAGGCGCTGCGCGACGGCAAGATCGACGCGCTGCTCGCCAGCACCGGCGGCGCCACCGGCAGCGGCTCGACCGGGTCGTCGGCCATGGACGCCTACGACCTGCACAGCGGCAACGGCAACAACCTGTCCGGGTATGCCAACCCGCAGATCGACAACATCATCGGCGCGCTGGCCGTCTCCGCCGACCCCTCCGATCGGGTCCGGCTGCTGGGCGACGGCGCCCCCATCCTGTGGGGTGACATGCCCACCCTGCCGCTCTATCGCCAGCAGCGCACGCTGCTGGTCTCGAAGAAGATGTACGCCGTGAGCAAGAACCCGACCCGCTGGGGCGCGGGCTGGAACATGGACCGATGGGCGCTCATCCAATGACCGCCGTGGCCGACGTCATCGAGGCGCTGACCCGCAAGGTGCCCGACTTCCCGAAACCGGGCGTCCAGTTCAAGGACCTCACCCCGGTGTTCGCCGACCGGGATGGCCTGACCGCCGTCGTCGACGCCCTGGCCGACGTCGTCGCCGGCGCCGACCTGGTGGCCGGCGTCGACGCCCGCGGCTTCCTGGTGGCGGCCGCGGTCGCCGACCGGCTGCGCACGGGCGTGCTGGCCATCCGCAAGGGCGGGAAGCTGCCGCCGCCGGTGCACACCGAGTCTTACGACCTGGAGTACGGCAGCGCCACGCTGGAGGTGCCCGCCGACGGCATCGCCCTGCGCGGGCGCGACGTGGTGATCGTCGACGACGTGCTGGCCACCGGCGGCACCCTGGCCGCGGCGGCCCGGCTGCTGGACCGGACCGGGGCCCGGGTCACCGCGGCGGCGGTGGTGCTGGAGCTCGCCGCGCTGGGCGGGCGGGCCGCTGTCGCGCCGTTGCCCGTGCACAGCCTGAGCCGGGCCTAGCCTGGTACATCACGCGATATCCTCGAGAGCGGAGGTGACCAACGTGGCGGACGATCCGAGCACCGCGCAGGCGCTCAAGACGCCTGCGGAGCCGCCGGTTGCCGAGCAGCCCAGCCCGCCGGCCGAGCCCGTCGAGCCGCCCACCGAGAGCCTCAAGACGTCCAGCAGCGCGTCGCGCCGGGTGCGGGCCCGGCTGGCCCGCCGGATGACGGCCCAGCGCAGCGCGCTGAACCCGGTCCTCGAGCCGCTGGTGGCGGTGCACCGGGAGATCTACCCGAAGGCGAACCTGTCGCTGCTGCAGCGCGCGTTCGAGGTCGCCGATCAGCGGCATGCCACGCAGCTGCGGCACTCGGGCGACCCCTACATCACCCACCCGCTGGCCGTGGCCACCATCCTGGCCGAATTGGGTATGGACACCACGACGTTGGTGGCCGCCCTGCTGCACGACACGGTGGAGGACACCGGTTACACGCTCGAGGCGCTGAGCGAGGAGTTCGGCGACGAGGTGGGACACCTCGTCGACGGCGTCACCAAGCTGGACCGGGTGGTGCTGGGCAGCGCCGCCGAGGGCGAGACCATCCGCAAGATGATCACCGCCATGGCCCGCGACCCCAGGGTGTTGGTGATCAAGGTCGCCGACCGGCTGCACAACATGCGCACGATGCGGTTCCTGCCGCCGGAGAAGCAGGCGCGCAAGGCCCGCGAGACGCTGGAAGTCATTGCCCCACTTGCTCATCGGCTGGGAATGGCCAGCGTCAAGTGGGAGCTGGAAGACCTGTCGTTCGCGATCCTGCACCCCAAAAAGTACGAGGAGATCGTCCGCCTGGTTGCCGGGCGCGCCCCGTCGCGGGACACCTACCTGGCCAAGGTGCGGGCCGAGATCGTCAGCACGTTGTCCGCGTCGAAGATCAAGGCGACCGTGGAGGGGCGGCCCAAGCATTACTGGTCGATCTATCAGAAGATGATCGTCAAGGGCCGCGACTTCGACGACATTCACGACCTGGTGGGCATCCGCATCCTCTGCGACGAGATCCGGGACTGCTACGCCGCCGTGGGCGTGGTGCACTCGCTGTGGCAACCGATGGCGGGCCGTTTCAAGGACTACATCGCCCAGCCCCGCTACGGCGTGTACCAGTCGCTGCACACCACCGTGGTTGGTCCCGAGGGCAAGCCGCTGGAGGTGCAGATCCGCACCCGCGACATGCACCGCACCGCCGAGTACGGCATCGCCGCGCACTGGCGATACAAAGAAGCCAAGGGCCGCAACGGTGTTCCGCACCCGCACGCCGCCGCCGAGATCGACGACATGGCCTGGATGCGCCAGCTGCTGGACTGGCAGCGGGAGGCGGCGGATCCGGGCGAGTTCCTCGAGTCGCTGCGTTACGACCTTGCGGTGCAAGAGATTTTCGTGTTCACGCCAAAGGGCGACGTCATCACACTGCCCAACGGGTCGACGCCCGTCGACTTCGCCTACGCGGTGCACACCGAGGTCGGGCACCGCTGCATCGGCGCCCGGGTGAACGGCCGGTTGGTGGCGCTGGAGCGCAAGCTCGAAAACGGGGAAGTCGTCGAGGTTTTCACCTCCAAGGCCGCCAACGCCGGGCCGTCGCGGGATTGGCAGCAGTTCGTGGTGTCGCCGCGGGCCAAGGCCAAGATCCGGCAGTGGTTCGCCAAGGAGCGCCGCGAAGAGGCGCTCGAGTCCGGCAAGGAGGCGATGGCCCGCGAGGTGCGCCGCGGCGGACTTCCCTTGCAGCGTTTGGTCAATGGTGAGACGTTGGCCTCGGTGGCGCGCGAGCTGCACTACTCCGACGTGTCGGCGCTCTACACCGCGGTCGGTGAGGGGCACGTCTCCGCCCGCCACGTCGTGCAGCGGCTGCTGGCCGAACTCGGCGGCATCGACCAGGCCGAAGAGGACCTGGCCGAGCGGTCCACGCCGACGACCATGCTGCGCCGCCCCCGCAGCAGCGACGACGTGGGGGTGTCGGTCCCCGGGGCCCCGGGCGTGTTGACCAAGCTGGCCAAATGCTGCACGCCGGTCCCCGGCGACCAGATCATGGGATTCGTCACCCGCGGCGGCGGGGTGAGCGTGCACCGCACCGACTGCACCAACGCCGCGTCGCTGCAGCAACAGTCAGAACGCATCATCGAGGTGAGCTGGGCGCCGTCACCGTCGTCGGTGTTTTTGGTGGCCATTCAGGTCGAGGCGCTCGACCGGCATCGCCTGCTGTCCGACGTGACCCGGGTGCTGGCCGACGAGAAGGTGAACATCCTCTCGGCGTCGGTGACCACCTCCGGTGACCGGGTGGCGGTCAGCCGGTTCACCTTCGAGATGGGCGATCCCAAGCACCTCGGCCACCTGCTCAACGTGGTGCGCAACGTCGAGGGCGTCTTCGACGTCTACCGGGTGACCTCGGCGGCCTGACGGCGGCCGCGCGCCGGCAAGGCGTAGACCAAGGTGTCGGATTCGCATCGGTCGGCCACCTTCACCACGTCGCGGCGCACCGGCCGGGCGGCGCCCTCGAGCACCTCGCCGACGGCCCGCACCGCCCGCGGTAGCGCGGTGTGCGTGAGCATCGTGTAAAGCGGAACGCCGGCGATGAACAGCGCCAGGGGCGGCTCAATCAGGCCGAGCCCGGCCGCCGCCGCGAGGCTGCCGTAGAACCCGATCGAGCGGGGCACGTCCACCTGCAGGGCGCCCACCTGGACTTCCAGCACGTTGTCCGGCGCTCCGACTCGTATCTCCAGGGCGCTGTTAGTCGCCATGACACCTTCCTGTCCTCGGGGTTGGCAGAACAGGTCGGGTACCCGGGTCTGGCGGGTTTAGCCGATCTTCACCGAGTTGATCATCACCGATTTGGTGGGCATGCCCTGCTGGCGGTTGCCGGCGATGCCGCCCTGAGCGATCTTGTCGAGAACCGCCAGGCCGGCGTCGTCGATGGAGCCGAGCACGGTCGCCGTCGGCTCCATCTCCGTGTCCTGGAAGACGAAGTTGAACTGGCTGCTGTTGGTGTTCGGTCCGTTGTTGGCCATGGTGATGGTGCCGCGGGGATAGATAACGGTCTGCCGGAGTTCGGGGTCGCCGGCGGCGTATTGGTTGGTGGGGTATTCGTCGGCGAATTCGTAGCCGGCGCCGCCGCTGCCCTCGGGGCCCGGCCCGCCACACAGCAGAATCCCGGCATCCGGCTGGAGCATCAGCCGCCCGCACTCGGTGTTGTCGAAGAACTGCTGACGCGCCAGGCTCGTGAAACTGTTGACAGCGCAAGGGGATTCGTTGTTGGCCAGTTGGACGCCGACGTCGCCGAAGTTGGTGGACAGGACGGCGTGGATCTGCGGCGGCGTGGTCGGCACCCGGCCCGACGGCGGCGGGTTGACGGGCTTGAAAGACCCGTCGGAGGATGCCGGGTACTGGCAGTTCGCCCCCAGGTCGGCAGGCGGCGCGAAGGCCGGCAGGGGCGGCACCGTCTGCGGGGCCGCCGATCCGGGGCTGGCGCCGGGCCGGCCCGGCACCTTGGCGCGGCTCGGCGTGCTGGCCGCGGCGCTGTTGGCGCCGCTGTCGCTGTGCGTCACCAGCGCGATGACCAACGCCGCCACCGCGATCAACGCCAGACCCGAGGCCCCGACGATGCCGATGAGCAGCCGCCGGGACTGCGTCGGGCGCGCGTAGGGCGGCTGCGGGTCGGGCGCTGCGGTCGGCTCAGCGGCGGCCGGTGGTGGCAGCCCACCGCCGGGCGGCGGTGCGGCGGCACGTGGTTGAGCGGCCCGCGGTTCGGGGGCCGGTGGGGGCGCGCTCCACGCCGGTGCGGACCCGTTCAACGCCGCCCTGGCGGCCTCGGCGAGTTCGATCGCGGTCTGGTAGCGGTAGTCGATGTCCTTGGCCATGCCGCGCGCGACCACGGCGTCCAGCGCGGCAGGGACACCGCGCACGCTGTTGGAGGGTTGCGGTGGCGGCGCGTTGAGGTGGGCGTGCAGTTGCTGCTCCAGGCTGTCGCCCGGGAACGGGCGGGTTCCGGTGAGGCACTCGTGCAGGACGCACGCGAGCGAGTAGACGTCGGCGCGGTGGTCGGTGTGGCCGCGGAACCGTTCCGGCGCCATGTAGGCCACGGTGCCCATGGTGTGCCCGGTCTGCGTCAGCGCGGTGTCGGCCACCGTGCGGGCGATGCCGAAGTCGATCAGGTAGACGAAGTCTCGGGCCTTGGTGATGAGGATGTTCTTCGGCTTGATGTCGCGGTGCACCAGGCCGACGTCGTGGGCGCTGTCGAGGGCGGCGGCCACCTGCTCGATCACGGCGACCGCGCGTTCGGGGCTCAGCCGCCCGCCGTTCTCGCCGATGTAATCGACCAGGTCGCGGCCCTCGATCAGCCGCATGTCGACGTAGAGCCGGCCGTCGATCTCGCCGTAACTGTGGATGGGGACGACGTGGGGATCGTTCAGGCTGGCCGCGATGCGCGCCTCACGCCGGAAGCGCTGCTGAAACTCCTGGTCTTGGGCCATGTTGGGCGGCAAGACCTTCAGCGCGACCACCCGGTCGGTGGAGGCGTCGTAGGCCCGGTAGACCTCGCCCATGCCGCCGCGACCCAACACTTCCAGCAGCTGATAGTGCCCGAAAGACTGCGATGCCACCCGATGACCTTAAGCCGTGGACCGGGGACCGCGCGCGATTCCGGCCAATCGGCGTCGTGGTGCGCCGGAACTCAGTCGAGCAGAAGCGAAGTGATGGTGACCTCGGTGGCCGGCGCCCCGTCCTCGCCACCGCCGGCGACTCCGGCCTTGGCGATCTTGTCCAGCGTGGCCAGGCCGTCGTCCTGGATCTTGCCGAAGACGGTGTACTGCGGCGGCAGCTGAGAGTCCTTGTACACCAGGAAGAACTGGCTGCCGTTGGTGCCCGGCCCGGCGTTGGCCATGGCCAGGGTGCCGCGCGGATACAACACCGGCTCCTGGGCTTTCGGGTCGTTCGGCGGGTACTGGTCGGTGGGGTACTCGTTGGCGAATTGGTAGCCGGGGCCGCCGGTGCCGTCGCCCTTGGGGTCACCGCATTGCAGCACCGCCAACCCCGGGGAGGTGGTCAGCCGGTGGCACTTGGTGTTGTCGAAGTACTTCTGCCCGATCAGGCTCGCGAAACTGTTGACGGTGCAAGGCGATTCGTTGTTGGCCAGCAGCAGCCCGATGTGGCCCTGATTGGTCGCCATGCTGGCGCTCACCTGCGCGGGATCGGTCGGCACTTTGCCGGTGCGCGGCGGCTTGACGGGCTTGGCCGCGGGCTCCGGCGAGGCAGGGTACTGGCAGTTGGCGCCCAGCTCGGCCGACGGCTTGAACGGCGGCATCGGCGCAGCGGTGACCGGCTGGTCGGGCGTGGCCGACGTGCTGGGCGGCGCGCTGCTGCTGGTGCTGCTGCTGGGCGCGGCGTTGCTGGTCTTGTGCTCGTGTTTGGTGTTGACGACGGTGAGCGCGACCGCGACGATGACCGCCACCGCCAGGATCGATCCGGCGGCGATCAGGAAGATGCGGCGTCGCTTCGCCTGCTTGGCGCGGCGCTCCAGCTGCCGCTCCAGCTTGCGTTTGGCGTTGGCGCGTCGCTGTTCGTTGGTCGGCACGGCCGGTATGCCTCCATGGTCGATTGAGTCGGGCTCGAGGTGGCCAGCTCAGGCTAATGTGGGCGCCGCGACTCGTGTCAAGTGGGCCCCGTGGGAAACTGGGAACCGTGTTGATCACCGGATTTCCCGCTGGGGTGCTGCAGTGCAACTGCTACGTCCTGGCCGAGCGGCAGGGCGCGGACACCGTCATCGTGGATCCGGGGCAGCGGGTGATGGGCCCGTTGCGGCGCATCCTCGACGAGAATCGGCTGACCCCGGCCGCCGTGCTGCTGACCCACGGGCACATCGACCACATGTGGTCGGCGCAGAAGGTCTCCGACACCTACGGCTGCCCCACCTTCATCCATCCCGAGGACAGGTTCATGCTCAACGACCCCATTCACGGCCTCGGGCCGCGGGTGGCGCAGCTGGTGGCGGGTGCCTTCTTCCGCGAACCCAAGCAGGTCGTCGAGCTGGACCGCGACGGGGACAAGCTGGATCTGGGTGGGGTCAGCGTCAACGTCGACCACACCCCCGGCCACACCCGCGGCTCGGTCGTCTTCCGCGTGCTGGGTGCGGGCAAGGACGGGGCGGACGTCGCGTTCACCGGTGACACCCTGTTCGAGCGTTCGGTGGGGCGCACCGACCTGTTCGGCGGCAGCGGTCGCGACCTGTTGACGTCGATCGTGGACAAGCTGCTGGTGCTCGACGACACGACCGTGGTGCTGCCCGGGCACGGCAACGCCACCACCATCGGCGCCGAGCGGCGCTTCAACCCGTTCCTCGAGGGCCTGAGCTCGTGACGGAGTTCTCCGCGTTCTCGGCACCGAAGGGCGTGCCCGACTACGTCCCGCCCGACTCGGCGCAGTTCGTGGCGGTGCGCGACGGGCTGCTCGGCGCCGCCCGTCGGGCCGGCTATGGCGACATCGAGCTGCCGATCTTCGAGGACACTGCCCTGTTCGCGCGCGGCGTCGGGGAATCGACCGACGTGGTGTCCAAGGAGATGTACACCTTCGCCGACCGCGGTGACCGCTCGGTGACGCTGCGGCCGGAGGGGACGGCCGGGGTGGTGCGCGCGGTGATCGAGCACGGCCTGGACCGCGGCGCGTTGCCGGTCAAGCTCTGCTACGCCGGACCGTTCTTCCGCTACGAGCGCCCGCAGGCGGGGCGCTACCGCCAGCTGCAGCAGGTGGGCGTCGAGGCGATCGGCGTCGACGACCCCGCGTTGGACGCAGAGGTGATTGCCGTCGCCGACGCCGGGTTCCGCTCGCTGGGGCTCGACGGGTTCCGTCTGGAACTGACCTCGCTGGGGGACGAGACCTGCCGCCCGCAGTACCGGGAACTGTTGCAGGACTTCCTTTTCGGCCTGGACCTCGACGAGCACACGCGGCGGCGCGCCGAGATCAATCCGCTGCGGGTCCTCGACGACAAGCGGCCGGACGTGCGCGCCATGACCGCCGACGCGCCGGTGCTGCTGGACCACCTGTCCGACGTCGCCAAGCAGCACTTCGACACCGTGTTGGCGCACCTGGACGCGCTCGGCGTGCCGTACGTGATCAACCCGCGCATGGTCCGCGGGCTCGACTACTACACCAAGACGACGTTCGAGTTCGTCCACGACGGCCTGGGCGCGCAGTCCGGCATCGGCGGCGGGGGCCGCTACGACGGCCTGATGCGGCAGCTGGGTGGACAAGACCTGTCCGGCATCGGTTTTGGGCTCGGCGTCGACCGCACGCTGCTGGCGCTGCGCGCCGAGGGCAAGACCGTGGGATCTGCGGCGCGCTGTGACGTGTTCGGGGTGCCGCTCAGCGAGGGCGCCAAGCTGCGCCTGGCGGTGCTGGGCGGTCAGCTGCGCGCCGCCGGGCTGCGCGTCGACCTGGCCTACGGCGACCGCGGGCTCAAGGGCGCCATGCGCGCCGCCGACCGGTCCGGCGCCGCCGTCGCACTGGTGCTGGGCGAGCGCGACATCGAAGCCGGCACGATCGGCGTCAAGGACCTGGCCACCGGTGAGCAGCGGCCCGTTTCGTTGGATTCGGTTGTCGCCGAGGTGCTTTCGCGATTCGGTCGCTAGCCGGCGGACGCAGGTGCGGGAGCGCGGCGGGCAGCGCCCGACGGGCCCGACGCCGCGGTTCGGTTGCCCGCGCCGGTTCGCCCGCAAAGGGCCCCGGACCGACGGCTGAGGCGGTAGCGTCGGGCCCGGGAGGCAACATGAAGCGCTGTGTCGTCGCGGGAATGGCCGGCCTGCTGCTGGCCGCGGGACCGGTGGTCGCGGCGCCCCGCGCGGCCGCGGGCTGTCAGTACGGGGGACCGGTGCTCAGCAAGTGCGACGGGCCCGTCCAGCCGGACGGCACCTGGCAGCGCTGCGTGGCGGTGCCGCGGCTGGTCCCCAACGGCGCCAGCTCCTACCTGGTGCCGGACGGGCACTGTGACGTGATGGGGCCCGGCCAGCCCCCGGCGGACCTGTCCTTCGCCGACCCGCCGACGCACATCGACTGAAGCACTGAGGCGCTTGACTGGCGCTCGAACTGATGTTCGAATGAGGGTATGCGCTGGGCGAACCAGGCCGTCGCGGTCAACGGCAAGCCGGTCGAGGACGACGCGCTGCCCGGCCTGCACCGCCTCGGTTTGCTGCGCAGCGTGCGCTCCCCGCAGTTCGAGGGCATCACCTTTCACGAGGTGTTGTGCAAGTCGGCGCTGAACAAGGTGCCCAACGCCGCCGCCCTGCCGTTCGAGTACACCGTCAACGGCTACCGGGGCTGCTCACACGCCTGCCGGTACTGCTTCGCCCGGCCCACCCACGAATACCTGGACCTCGACGTCGGCAATGACTTCGACACCCAGATCGTCGTCAAGACCAACGTCGTCGAGGTGCTGCGCCGGGAGCTGCGCCGCCCGTCGTGGCGGCGCGCCACCGTCGCCTTGGGCACCAACACCGACCCCTACCAGCGGGCCGAGGGGCGCTACGCCTTGATGCCGGGCATCATCGGGGCGCTGGCCGAATCCGGCACCCCGCTGTCGATCCTGACCAAGGGCACGCTGCTGCGGCGCGACCTGCCGCTGCTGACGGCGGCGGCCGAGCAGGTCCCGCTCTCGGTGGCGGTGTCGCTCGCGGTCGGCGACGCCGATCTGCACCGCGCCGTCGAGCCGGGCACGCCCACGCCGCAGGCGCGTCTGGGCTTGATCGCGGCCATCCGCGAGGCCGGCCTCGACTGCCACGTGATGGTGGCGCCGGTGCTGCCGCACCTGACCGATTCCGTCGAGCATCTCGACGCGCTGCTGGGGCAGATCGCGGCGGCCGGGGCCACCAGCGTCACCGTCTTCGGGCTACACCTGCGCGGCTCGACGCGGGGCTGGTTCATGGCGTGGCTGGCGCGCTCGCACCCCGAGCTCGTCGGCCACTACCGCGAGCTGTACCGGCGCGGCGCCTACCTGCCGCCGGACTACCGCCAGGCGCTGCGCGCCCGGGCGGCGCCGCTGATCGCCAAGTACCGGCTGGCCGGCGACCACCGGGCCTTCACGCGCACCGCGGCGGTGTCAGCGGCCGCCGAACCCGTTCAGGCGACGCTGTTTTGAGTCAGCCGGCACCGCCGCCGCGCGCCTTGGTCAGGGTCACCTCGTCGATCACGGCCACCTCGCCGAACGGCCCGCGCAGCGCGTAG
>NZ_LZKC01000018.1:0-20612 GCF_001672685.1 Mycobacterium sp. E2462 | reverse complement strand
CTGGCGGGCCTGACGCGCCCTGAACTCCCGGGCGACGAACTGCCGGCGCGCCATCTGCCCGATGTAGTCGCAGTCGCGCAGCACATCGCGCAGCTCCCGGCGAAAGGCGTCGCGCCGCGCGCCCAAATCCGGGCCGGTTCCGATCAGGTCCTGGTCGGCGGCGACCTGCCAGGCGGTGGCGAACAGCAGGGTGGAGACCGATTCGCTGCTGCGCACCCGGGTCTGCGCGACGTATTGCCGGCCGACGCCCAGCGCCCGTTCGGTCAGGTCCTGCTGGCTGACGTCGGGCGGCGCGTCCCGCAGCACGTCGGCGACAATCTCGTAAGCCTCGAAGAACACCCGCAGCATGGCGTCGGCCATCAGAGGCCGTTTGGCGAACAGCATCGCGTCGATCTCGGCGCCGCCGGCGGCGACGTGCGCTTCCCAATCGTCGTGCCAGGCAACCTCTTCGGCGATGTTGCCGCGGAATGCCGCCGAGTCGGCGAAATAGAAGTCGAACTTGAGCAGGTCGCGCAGCCGCATGGCCTGCGCCCAGAACGCCTCCCGGCGATCACCGGGCGCGTGCCGCGCGTGCGCCAGCGCCAGCTCGACGATCGAGGTCTCCAGGAAGGCGTGGATCACCGAGTTGCGGTAGAACGCGGCGGCGTGCTGCTCCTCCGGGGCGATCTGCCACACCGGCTCCCGGCCGCCGTCCACCCGGGTGACGGGGTGCCCGTTGGAGAGCGCGTCCACCGCGGCGCGCACACCGTCGCTCGTGCGCAGCCGCAGGGCGCTCGTGGAGATGGGATTCTGCTTGCGTTCCAGGTAGTCCAGCGAGTCCTGCAGGGTGTGGTGCAGCTGATCGAGCGTCAACGCTGCGCCGCGGGTGGTGAGCAGCAACGCGCACACCAGACCCGTCGCCGTCACCGGCGTCGCCTGCAGGATGCGCCACGCCACCTCAAACGACATCTTCTGCAGCGCAAGCCGTTTCGCGTCGGGATCGAGCGCCAGCGGGCCGTGCGCCGGCCCAAGGTACTGCCGCATCGACACGGCCTCGGGGAACCGGACGTAGATCTTGCCGTAGTTGCGCTCGCCCTGCGCGCGGATGAAGTTGTACAGCCACCCCACGCCCTCGGGCGTCTTCTCCCCGCCCTGGGCGTAGGCGGCGTACTCGGCGGTCTCGTGCAACTGGTCGAAGCTGATCGAAACCGGTTGCAGCAAAATGTCTTCGCTTCGTGCGTCGAGATAGGCGTCGGCGACGTAGGACAGCAGGCCGAGTTTCGGCGGCAGCATCTTGCCGGTGCGCGAGCGGGTGCCCTCGATGGACCAGCTCAGGTTGAACCGCTTTTCGACGATGTAGCCGACGTATTCGCGCAGCACGTATTTGTAGAGCGCGTTAGTGCCGATGTTGCGGCGGATGAAGATGACGCCGGAGCGGCGCAGCAGCGGCCCCATGACCCCGAACGACAGGTTGATGCCGGCGAATACGTGCACCGGCGGCAGCCGGTTCTCCTGCATCGCCACCGGCACCACCGCGCCGTCGATGTAGGACCGGTGCGAGAACAGCAGGACGGCCGGGTGCGCGTCCAGCGCGTCGCGCATCGCCGCGACCTGATAGGCGTCGTAGTCGATCTCGGGATCGAACCCGCGCGAGATCATCCGGCCCAACACCGAGACCAGGTCCACCGAGACGCGGCTCCACCCGGTGGCGAGCTCGTCGAGCATGCTGCCGGCCTCGTCCAGCGTGGCGCCGGGAATCTTCTTCAGGCCTTCGCGAAACCGGTTGGACGCCAAGATCTCCGGCTTCACCAGCCGGGGGGATTTGTACTGGGGTCCGAGGATGCGGTACTCGACGCGCTCCATGGCCAGCAGCGCGCGCCGGATCACGAATTGGGCGAAGTCCCGCTTGTCCTGCGCGGCGGTGGTGTCGCGCCACTGCCGGCGCAGCTCCGACACCGTGGCCGCCTCCCCGGCGACCACCCGCGCGCGCTGCGGCGCGGCGGCCACGATGCGCTGCTGCTGCCGCGGGTTGGGGTGGTAGGGGTCGCGCCCGGGCAGCAACCCGGCGAGCTTGGCGACGCGCCCGCGATCGGGTGCAGGCAGCCAGAACACCCGCACCGGGACGATCGATCGGTCCTCCCCCGCGTCCAGGCCCGACTCGAGTTGCTCGGCGAACGCCGTCAGGGCCGACGCCGGCGCGTCCAGCGGCGGCAGCGTGACCAGGTTGACGGCCGCGTCCGGGCGGCCGGCGCGCTGCCGCTCCAGCCACGCCGTGACCAGCTGCGCCTCGACCGGTGAGGTCATGGCCGCCAGCACCAGGCAATCGCGCCCGGTCAGCACCGCGCTGGCATCGGCGGCCAGTTCGGTCACGGGTGCCCTTGGTGATCCCGGGACTGCAGCGCCTCGCCATTGCCGAGGTCGACCTGCGACTCGTTCGGATTGCTCCGCGGCTCAGCGGGTTTCGGCGCGGCCTTTTTGGCGGGCGCCTTGGCCGCGGCCTTACGAGCCGGAGCCTTCTTGGCCGGCGCCTTGCGGGCCGGGGCCTTCTTCGCGCGGGCCGCCTGCTTCTCCGCGTAGAGGTCCACCTGCGGCAGCTCGTCGACGGGCCAGTTGGCCAGCGTGTCGAGGTAGAGCTGGCGGACCCCCGCGATGCGCTCGGGCAGATCCTCCAACGTCCAGTCCTGCACCGAGATCGGCGGGAAGACGGCGACGTCGACGGTGCCCGGGTTGATGGTGACGGAATTGCGGGCGGCGACGATCTCCGCGTTGCGAATCACGATGGGCACGATGGGAATTCCCGCGGCCATCGCGAGGCGGAACGGGCCCTTCTTGAACGGGCCGACCTCGGTGGTGTCCAGCCGGGTCCCTTCCGGCGCCATCACGATGGACAGGCCGCTTTTGGCCCGCTCCTCCACCGTGCGCATCGTCTCCAGCGCGGCCGCCGAATCGTCGCGGTCGATGAACACGCCGTCCAGCGCCTTGCCCAGCAGCGCCATGATGGGGTTCTTCTGCAGCTCCTTCTTGGCCACCGCGACCCAGTTGTCGTTGACCAGCGCGCCGGCGATCACGGGGTCGACCTGGTTGCGGTGGTTGTAGATGAAGACGGCCGGGCGTTGCGCGGTGAGGTTTTCCTTGCCCACCACGTTGAGGTGCACGCCGGTGGTCGCGAGCACCGTCTGGGAGAACACCGACGTGAAGAAGTTGGCCCCGCGGCGCCGGTTGCGGGTCAGCACACCCATCGCGACCGCCCCGGCCCCGACCGGGACGATCGAGCCGAGGCCGGCGAGCGTGCGCACCTGCCGTCGCAGGCCCACCGGGCCGCGGCTGTTGAACCGCAGGATCGGCCAGCCGCGGCGCTTGGCGACCGCCGCCATCTTGCCCTCGGGGTTGGTGGGGCGCGGGTTGCCGACCAGGTACATCAGGGCGACGTCCTCGTCGCCGTCGGCGTAGAAGTAGCTGTCCTTCAGGTCGATGTCGTGCTCTGCCGCAAAGCGTTGCACCGCAGCGGCTTTGCCCGGCCCCCACAGAATCGGCTTTTCGACGCCGCCGGTGAGGATGCCGTCGTCGTTGACCTCGAACTTGTTGGTCAGCATGTTGGGGATGCCCAGGAAGCGCGCGACGGGGTTGACCTGGATGGTTAGGGCCGACGAGCTGAGCACCACGGTGTGGCCACGCGCCATGTGGGCCCGCACCAGCTCGCGCATCTCCGGGTAGATCCGCGACTCGATGCGCTGGACGAACAGACGCTCGCCGATCTCCTCCAGGTCGTCGAGCAGCCGCCCGGCCAGCGCCGCGGCGGCCTTGCCGATGAGGTCCTCGAACTCGATGCGCCCCAGGGTGTGGCTCAGGCCCGCCTGCACCATGCTGAGCAGCTCGCCCACGCCCATGTCGCGGCGCAGCAGCCGCTCCTGAGTGAGGATGATCGCCGTGAAGCCCGCGACCAGCGTGCCGTCGAGGTCGAAGAACGCGCCGATCGCGGGCCCGGGCGGGCTGGCCATGATCTCGGCGACGGAGCCCGGCAACCGCAGATCCTTGTCCCGCGGCTCGGGCTGCCGGCTGCCGCGCTTGGCGTCGGACTGCCGCGGCGCGCTCACGAGCCCACCACCGTCCGCGCCGAGGTGGCCGGTTCGGTGAAGGACGCCGGCACGGCCTGCGGCGCCGCGTCGCCGGCCAGCGCGAGGATCTCGTCGAAGCCCTCGAGCAGGCATTGGGCGAACAGCGGCTCGTTGCGGACCGCGGCCCTGTCGTAGCGCACGGTGATGGTGCACCAGCCGCCCCGCGAGATCAGCACCACCATCATCGCCACTCCCGGCAGCGGACCGATGCCGTACTGGCGCAGCACCTTTGCGCCGGCGATGTAGGTGTCGCCCGGGAACACCGGCACGTTGCTGGCCTGGACGTCCGAGCCGATCACCGAGCCGGTGATGCCTTCGAGCACCGCCGTCGGCAGGACGCTGAGCACCGGCGCCAACGACCCGACGATGTTCATCGCAAGCTCGTCGCGGCGCTGGGTCATCTGCGCCCGGATCTTCGCGATCCGCGCGACGGGGTCGACGGTGCCCACCGGCGCGGCCAGATTGACGCCCGTGAACCGGTTGCCGCCGGCGGTGTCGGCGTCGGCCCGCAGGTTGACCGGCACCGCCATCGGCAGAGTCTTGATCGGCACGCCGAGCGCCTCGTGGTAGCGGCGCAGGGCGCCGCACAGGCCCGCCAGGTAGGCGTCGTTGATCGACCCGCCGCCCGTCTTGGCCGCCTTGTGCAGGTCGGCGAGCGGGATGTCGATGGCCTCGGTGCGGCTGGCCAGGCTGCGCCGGCGCAGCAGCGGCGACGGCTCGGCGGCCCGGTTGAGCACCCGCATCCCCGACAGCGCGTACCCGACGATCCCGGACACGGTGGCCGTCGGCTCCAGCACCGCGCGCCCCGCGGCCGACACCGCCCCGGACACGGCGCTGACGAGGCCGCCGACGAGCGCCAGGGGCAGCTGGTTGATGCCTTGGCGCATCAGGTCGTTGGGCGTGAGGTCCTGCGGGATCGGCAGCGGCGGCGTCGGCCTGGCCGGGGGTTCGCGCTCGAGGTCGTAGATCTCGGCGAACATCTCGACCCCGCCGACGCCGTCGGTGACCGCGTGGCTGACGTGCAGCAGGGTCGCCGCGCGGCCGTCGGCCAGGCCCTCCACCAGCGTGGCGGTCCACAGGGGCCGGGAGATGTCCATCGGGGACTGCAGGATCACCTCGGCGAGGTCGAAGACGTCGCGCAGCGTGCCGGGTTCGGAGACCCGCACCCGCCGGACGTGGAAGTCCAGGTTGAAATCGGGGTCCACGACCCAGCGCGGCGACGCCGTGGGCAGCGTCGGCACCACCACCTTCTGGCGCAGCCGCAGCACCCGCCGGGAGGCGTTGTCGAAGCGCGTGCGGAACTGCTGCCAATCCGGGGTGGTGTCGAGGACCTCGAGCGCCATGATGCCCGAGCGGGTCCGCGGGTTGGCTTCCCCCCGATGCATCAGGTAGTCGACCGGCCCCAGCTCGTCGGACAACGCGATGGCCTTGACGGGTTCAGTCATGGTCGTGCAGCTCGACGCGTCAACCTGGTCACCGTCGCTCAAGCCTCCTGTCTGGGACCGCCCGCCCACCCGATAATCACCACAACGCTAGTCGGGTTACCGCGCCGGTGAAAGGAGCCCGGGCCGCGGCGGTGGGAGCGCGGCTCAGCTGGCCGAAGTCGCGGTCAGCGGGGCGGAATCGAGCAGCGAGCTGACCCGGCGGCCGTAGATGACGCCCAGGAAGTCCGCGACCGCGTCCGCGGCCAGCCGCGACCGCACCGTGGGGGTGATGTCGAAGGCGTGGTGGGCGTTGGCGAGTTCGGCGTGGGCCACCGTGGCGGCGCCGGCGGAGCGCAGCGCCGCGCAGAAGGCTCGCGCCTGGCCGCTGGGCACCAATTCGTCCTTCTCCCCGTGCAGCACGAAGAAGGGCGGTGCGTCGCGGTGCACGTAGGAGACGGGCGATGCCGCCGAGAACCGTTCGGGCGTCTCGGCGTAGCGGGCCTTCATGACGAACCGTTCCAGGAACGGCAGCATCAGCTCGTGCATGTTGTCGAAGTCGGTGAAGTCGTAGACGCCGTAGTACGGCGCGACGGCCTGCACCGTGGTGTCGGCGCGCTCGAACCCGGGCTGGAAGGTCGGGTCGTTGGGCGTCAGGGCCGCCAGGGAGGCGAGGTGCCCGCCGGCCGAGCCACCGGTGATCGCGATGAAGTCGGGGTCGCCCCCGTAGGCGGCGATGTTTTCCCGGACCCACGCGATCGCCCTTTTGACGTCGATCAGGTGAGCCGGGAACGCGCAGCGCGGGCTCTTGCTGTAGTCGATCGAGACGCAGATCCAGCCGAGTTCGACCATCCGGCTCATCAGCGTGTAGGCCTGCGGGCGACGGCCGTTGAGCGCCCACGCCCCGCCCGGCACCTGGATCAGGACCGGGGCCCGGCAGCCGGGCGCCAGGTCGTGGCGCCGCCAGATGTCGAGCAGGTTGTCGCGGCCACCCGGGCCGTAGGAGATGTCGGAGGTCTGCCCCGCGTAACGGCGGTGCGGGCCGGGCCTGCCGAGGCGCCCGGCCCGTGGCGCGCACGCGGACCCCACGAACGCCGGATGGCACACCTGCTCACGGAACTGCGACCCCAGGGCCTCCTCGAGCGCGGCGGTGAGGGCGCGGTCGGCCCGTTGGGCCGCCCAGGTGTTGCCCACCCGGCCGATCGACGGGTGCGCGACGCGTGACAGCGCGTGCCCGGTCACCACGTGCGGCGGGAATTCGGTGGACAGCCAGCCGGCGACGCAGCTCGCGATGAACGGCGATCCCCGCAGCAGCAGCCCACCGGCCCGGCAGGCGTTCCTGGCGTCGGCCGCCAGGCGCAGCGCCTGCGCGCCGGCCCGCGCGCACCGGGAAGTCAGGTCTACGGCCACGCTCATTGCACGCCCACCCCTTGGGGTTATGCACACGCCTCGTTGCGGTGAACGGCCGTTTACCGGCCGGTGTTGTACGTGTGTCGAGAGTCCATACCCTAGCCGATAGTTGCGGCGCGCGAAGGGTTTTCGCGCGCGTCGCGGCGGCCGATCCGGCCGCCGCCGGCGTTGGATAGACTGACCTGCGCATTGCCTCCGTAGCTCAGGTGGATAGAGCAAGGGCCTTCTAATCCCTAGGTCGCACGTTCGAGTCGTGCCGGGGGCGCTCTGTAGCCGGGCACTTCTAGCCCGTGCGGCCTCGGTTGATCCTCGACACTCCGTAGGGAGTCGGGAACGGCCGAGCAGATGAGCCTCATGGCCGACGGGTGCAGGGCAACAATAAAAGCACGCATCTTCTGGGTTTCCAGCTACCGCAACCGGAGGAAAGTTGAGCGCCGCGTCGAACGCCGCCGCCATCTTGGGCGGCCTGGCCGAGATCCGTCACTGGCAGGAAGACCTCTATCGCGACCTGCACCAGCACCCCGAGCTGTCCCATCAGGAACATCGGACCGCCAAGCTCGCCGCGGACCGGTTGCGCGACTGGGGCTACGAGGTCCACGACGGCATCGGCGGCACCGGCGTCATCGGCGTGTTGCGCAACGGCGACGGCCCGTCGGTACTGATGCGCGCCGACATGGACGCGCTGCCCGTCGAAGAAGCCACCGGTCTCCCGTACGCCAGCACCGTTCGGGCTACCGACGGTGCTGGTCAGGAGGTCCCCGTCATGCACGCGTGCGGCCACGACGTCCATGTCACGTGTCTGCTGGGCGCCGCCGCACTGCTCGCTGACGCGCGGCAGCACTGGCGCGGAACAGCGGTCGCGCTCTTTCAGCCCGCCGAGGAGGTGGGTGACGGTGCCCGCGGGATGGTCGATGACGGCCTGGCCGAGGCCGTGCCGTCTATCGACGTGGCTCTTGCCCAGCATGTCCTGCCGGCGCCGGCGGGACACGTCGGCACGCGTCGCGGCCCGGTCCTGTCGGCTGCCGACAGCATGCGCATCACGGTCTACGGCCGCGGTGCGCACGGCTCGATGCCGCAGGCCGCCGTCGATCCCGTGTTGCTCGCGGCGATGATCGTCATCCGGTTGCAGACCATCGTCTCCCGGGAGGTCGCCGGCTCCGACACGGTCGTCTTGACGATCGGAAGCGTCCGCGCCGGCAGCAAGAGCAACGTGATCGCCGATCGTGCCGTCCTCGAACTGAACCTGCGGACGTATGACGACTCCGTGCGCGCCACGGTCCTGGCCGCGATCCGGCGCATGGTCGCCGCCGAGTGCCAGGCCTCGGGCTCACCCAAGGAGCCCGAGTTCGAGCTCTACGACAGCTTCCCCCGCACCGTCAACGACGACGCGGTCACCGACCGGGTCAGCGACGCCTTCGCCGGATACTTCGGCGATCGCTTCCGGCCGATCGCGGCACAGTCGGCCAGTGAGGACTTCAGCGACATCCCGAACGCGCTCGGCGTCCCCTACACGTACTGGGGCATCGGCGGAATCGACGCGCAGCAGTACCGCGAGGCCGCCGAAGCCGGAACGGTTGCTCAGGCCATTCCCGTTAACCACGCGCCGACCTTCGCCCCGGTGATCCAACCCACCCTGGACACCGGCACCCAAGCGCTGGTGGTTGCCGCCTCGGCCTGGCTCGCCACCTGAATCCTCCGCCGGTCCGATGCGCTACTCGGCGTCGGCGCCACGGGAACCGTGGCCGTCGCGCGGCATGCTCGGGGCGTTGAGACCAAACCGGACACCGAGCATCCGGATCAGGAAGCACACCGCGGCGGCTCCCGCCGCGGCCGGTAGGCCGTAGACGCCCAGCTTCATGGCGGCCACGGTGAGCCCTGCGGCCGCCAGTGCCGGAATTGCATACAGTTCCTTGCGCAGCACGGTCGGAACGAGCCCGACCAAGGCGTCGCGAATCGTGCCGCCGCCCACCGCGGTGACGACCCCGAGCGCAGCCGCCGGTGCGACCCCGAGGCCGAATTCCACTGCCTTGCTGGCGCCGATGACAGCGAACACGCTCAAGCCGACCGCGTCCAGCACGATGATCAGCTTCCCCAACCGCCCCAGCCACCAGCTCAACCCAAACGCAATGAGCGCGCCACCAGCGGCCAGAGCGAAGTAGCGCCAGTCGCGAAACGTCGCCGGCGGTATCGCGCCGATGAGCAGGTCGCGGATGACGCCGCCACCCAGCGCCGTCATCATTCCCAGCGTGACGACGCCGACCAGGTCGAGCCGCGCGGCACGCACCGCGGTCAGCGCCCCATTGAGTCCGAACACGAATGTGCCAAAAAGGTCCAGCGCCAACAGTAGCGATGATTCGGTGTTCACATCGCCATGTAACACGGCGCCCGACACTGTCATCACCCTCTGATCGTGCCTCATCGGTGCCGCGGTCACACTCACATCGACGCGGCGGCAACGGCTGAGTACCGCGCCTTGGTTCCCCACGCCGAATAAGGGCGCCACCTCTCACCGACGCCGAGGATCTGCCGAACTGGCTGTAGCACAAACAAAAACGCGAAGATTCGAGAAGCCACGAGAGCGCCGTGGACGGGCCCACAGGAGATCGGCCGTCGGGTAATTGCCGCGCTGGCGCCTCGACGTGAATCGGTCAACGACCGCCAGAGTTTGGTCGATTTCAGCCAGCGACAGGGCGATTCGCCGTTCGGCGGTGATACTGGTCGGCAGCAAGGCAGCCCAGTGCTGCACACCGCGACGAGGTTGGACTCGAGGAGTTTGCCGCATGGACATTTTCGAGCCGACCTATGAGCGCACCGTGGCCGCGCGCCGACCCCCCAACTTCACCCCGCCGTCCGTTCGATTTTCCTTGAGGTGGCGACGGCCGGTGCCCGAACTGGTCTCCGACTGGTTCGCGGTGCAGGGCGCCGCACCGGACAGTCCCGCGTCGGTGGAGTTCGTGGCGCGCTTCCGCGAGGCCTTCGGGCGCCCGCACGGCCCGGAAGCGTTCGAAGTCATGGTGTGCCCGCGCGACGAGGCGGGACAACCGGCCACCGTCGTGGTCGCGTACTGGACCTCCACCTCGGCGCACGGATGGTGGTGGGTGCGGGCCGGTCTCGCGCCGTGGTGGGGCTCCGTCGACCGGGAACGCGAGACCGTCGGATACTGGCGCGAAACGATCGTGTGCCCGTACGACCGTCACGAAACCATCTTTTCGAAGAGCGACTATCGCATCGGACTGGGCCGCACCCCGGACACCGAAATCGTCAAGATCACCAACAACGGCTACAGCGGCGCCGCGCGGGACCGAATCCCGATCACCGCGGTCGACGAGATCGAGTCCCCTCTCGGGGTGGCGGTGCACTACGACGACGCCATCGACCCGCGCGGGCGCCGTCTGCTCAGCTTCCTGCCGCTCAACACGCTGGTGATGCGCTCCGGGCAGTACTGGCACGACTCCGAACCGGAACAGGCCAAGGACTACGAGGACGCGTTGCGGCCCAAGCTCGACCGCGGAATGGACTACCTGGCGCATCACCCCGACACGGGATGTGTGTACCTGCGGCAGCTGACCAACGTCGACGACGACTTCACCCCGCGCCGCGAAACATCGGTGTATGCGGTATTCCAGGATTACGCCGGCCTGGAATCGTGGGCCGCCGACCACCCGACGCATCACGCCATCTACGACCATCAGATCGCGATGGGTCACAAGTACGGCCCGCGCCGCGACGTCATCACCTGGCACGAGGCCTTCGCGTTGCCCGCCAACAACCGTTTTGAATACATCAACTGCGCACCGGGCACCGGGATGACTCGGGTGGGGTCGTTACTGATGCCGGCGCGGCCGACCACCGACCGACCCACGGCGACGCTGGCGTCGCTGGACACCGTTTAGGAGGACGTCGTGACCGTTACCCGCGCCGCGGTGATTCAAGCCGGGACCACACCCTTCGATCGCTGCGGTGCAATCGAATTGGTCGACCACTGGGCGGCACGCGCCGCCGAGAACGATGCCCGGGTGGCAGTGTTTCCCGAAGCGTTCATCGGTGGCTACCCCAAGGGCAGCCACTTCGGCGCTGTCGTCGGGCAGCGATCCCGCGAGGGCCGCGACGAGTATCTTCGCTACTTCAAGGCCGCCATCGACGTGCCGGGCGCAGACACCGACCGGCTGGGGCAGATCGCTCGTCGCCACCGCAGCTACCTGGTGATCGGCGCCATCGAGCGGGGCGGGTCCACGTTGTATTGCAGCGCGCTGTACTTCGCTCCCGATGGTTCCCTGCTGGGCAAGCGCCGCAAGCTGATGCCCACCGCCGCCGAACGCCTGGTGTGGGGATTCGGTGACGGCTCGACGATGGCGGTGTACGACACCGACGCCGGCCGGCTGGGTGCGGTGCTGTGTTGGGAGAACCTGATGCCGACCGCACGGCTGGCGATGTACGAACAGGGCATCCAGATCTATTGCGCACCAACCGCTGTCGGCCTGGACAGTCACCACGCAACGATGCGACACATCGCCCAGGAAGGACGCTGTTTCGTCTTGGCGGCCAACCAGGTGATGCGGGTCAAGGACTTCCCTGCCGATCATCCCCGCACATTCGGTGACGACCCGGAGACGCTCGTTTCCAACGGCGGCAGTTCGATCATCGGCCCGCTGGGCGACGTCCTGGCCGGGCCGGTGTACGACGAAGAAACCGTCCTGGTCGCGGATCTGGATCTGGACGACATCGTGCGCGCCAAATACGACTTCGACGTGGTGGGTCACTATTCGCGACCCGACATCTTCCACCTATCGATCAACCGGACGGCACAGCAGGCCGTCCGATCGACGAACGACGTCACGCCGGAGAGCACGACGGAATTTCCGGAACGCGAACATCATTCGCCGCCGATCGGCTAGGCGAAGTACGCGAACAGCGCGTCAATATCGCTGAGGTATGACACGATCTCGGTGATCTTGCCGTCCGGGTCGACCGTGAGCGTCGTGGCCAAATGCTCGTCGATGCGCCGCTCCCCCTGAATCCCCCAATTGTGGAAGATCAGCGCGATGTCGCCGTGCGCGTTGACGCAGACATGCTCGACGAACAGGTTGAGCTGCGCCTCGTTCAGCACGGCCAGTCGCTCGACGAGCGCATCGGGGCCGACCTTGGTGCCCAAGGTCGGGTTGGCACCGTTACTCGGTAAGACCCACCGGCAGCCGTCGCTGACAGCAGCCCGGATGGCGTCGACGTCCCTGCTGTTGAGGGCCATGGCGAACGCCTCGCCGATGCGGTAGCGATCGTCGTACGTTCGTGGCACGCGGAACTCCTTGCGGCGAGAGGGGCGACCGGTCGATCCGGTCACTGGGTGAGCTGAGCCAGCAACGCTTCCGCGACGCCCTGGGCCGATCCGGGATTCTGGCCGGTGATGAGCTGACCATCGATCACGACGTGGGGTTGCCAGTTCGCGACCTTCTCGAAAATCCCGCCCAGCCGGACGAACTCGTCTTCGATGAGGAAGGGCACGTCGTCGAGCGCCTTGGAATCCACTTCTTCGGCGTTGGTGAAACCTGTGACGTGTCTGCCGGCGACCAGGGGCTGCCCGTCGGGGGTTTGGGTGCGGCGCAGCGACCCTGGACCGTGGCACACGCTGGCCACGTATTTGCCTGCGGCGTAGAACGCTTCGATCAGGGCAATCGACGACTTGTCTTCCACGACGTCAAACATCGGCCCGTGACCGCCCGGGTAGAAGATGGCGTCGAAGTCCTCCGCAGCGACCGATGCGAGCACCGCGGTGTCCGCCAACGCCGCCTGGGCTGTCGCGTCCGCATCGAAGCGGTGACACACCGGCGCGTCGAAGGGCGGGTTGGTGCTCCGCGGGTCGACAGGGGGCTTACCGCCCTTCGGTGACGCGATCGTCACCTGCTGGCCGGCGTCGGTGAAGACGTAGTAGGGAGCGGCGAGCTCTTCGTACCACAGACCGGTCTGCACGCCACTGTCGCCGAGCTGGTCGTGCGAGGTGACGACAAACAACAACTTCATGAGTTCTCCTTGCTGATGCTCGGCCGCAACGGGTGGTGAAGCACCGACCCGGCAGCCCCGGGGCCGCGGGGTTTCGCGTGTGGCCTTAACGCCACGTCGCTCCACCTGCGACGAACGTACGGCGTCCAATTGCGTTCCGGGAGTAGCGATTCACGCGAGTTTCGATCACTTCAAGCCGTCGAACACGTGACCCCCTCTGGTGAATCACGGCGCGACGATGTCGACGGTGTGGCCGAAACTGATCGAAATGCGGCCGAGCCTGTCCGCCGGCTCCAGCCGCTGTCCGCACGCCTCAAAATGAACTGCGAGCTGGGCCGATGCCGGTAATCCCGGATCGGGTGGGCCACCACCAACGGTGTCGCGTGGCGGACGGCGGCAGCTAAACTGGTGGCCTGAAGTACGCGGCTCTCGGGCCGCCGCGAGATCGACGACCGCGCGTAGGAGGCTCCTCATGGTGCGAGACCCATCAGCGGTCGCCCTGGTCATCTTCGACCGCGCACCGATGTTCGAGACCTCGGTGCCGATGAGCGTCTTCGGCATGGATCGATCGTCCACGGGGGCGCCCAAGTTTCGGTTCCTTCCTGTCGCCGGTGAAGAGGGACCCCTCACCACGACGGGGGGCCTGATCGTCACGGCCCCTTACGGTCTCGAAGCTCTGGCCGAGGCGTCGATCATCATGCTGCCGAGTTGGCGCGACGTTCGAGAGCGCCCGCCGCAGCAAGCCCTCGATGCAATTCGGGCGGCGCACGCGGGCGGCGCGACTCTGGTCAGCTTCTGTCTTGGTGGCTTTGTGCTGGCCGCCACGGGGCTGCTCGACGGCCGTCGCGCGGCCACCCACTGGTTCTACGCGCCAACGCTGGCCGCGATGTATCCCAAGGTTTCGGTGGATCCCGATGTGCTGTTCATCGACGACGGCGACATCGTGACCGGCGCCGGCACCGGCGCGGCGCTCGATGCCTGCTTGCACCTGGTCGCCCGGCAGTGGGGTGCCCGCGCATCGGCGGCCATCGCCCGGCGGATGGCCATGCCGCCGCGCCGCAACGGAACGCAGGCGCAAGTCGTTGACAACGTGTTGCCGTTACCCCAGCCGGCCAAGACGTTTACCGAGATCATGGCCTACGCCGTGCAGCACATCGCCGAGCCTCTGGACGTCGACGCGCTCGCCCGGCGGGCAATGATGAGCAGGCGCAACTTCGACCGCCAATTTCGCACGGTCACCGGCATGTCGGCGCTGCAGTGGGTGCTCTATCAACGCGTACTGGCCGCCCAGCGCCTCTTGGAGGACGGTGACAGCTCGATCGACGACATCGCTCAACACTCGGGATTCACCAACGGAGTGGCACTCCGCCGCCATTTCCGCCGCCACTTCGGCGTCAGCCCGCTGCAGTATCGGCTGAACGTGCGCGCAAGAGTCGCCGAGCGGCAACGCTTCTCGAACGGTGAGCAGTTGCGCCCGTCGTGCTGAGGCCGCGGGCCGCGGAAGCCGCGCATCTTCTTGCTGTGGCCGGAATCGCCCATTTTGTGCCACCGCATGTCTCACGTTGACGGCAGCGCTGTGCCAACAATGTAGGCATGGCAACGTCTTTGGCGGCGGTCTCGGGTACGGGTCTGGCGGCCGTCACCCTTCGGACGGTCGGCGGCCCCACCGCAATCGTGAGCATGGGCGGGTTAAACCTACTGACCGACCCCACCTTCGACCAGCCCGGCGATCACCCGATCGGCCGGCGAGTCTTGACGAAAACCGTTGGACCGGCCATCGATTCCCGCGACATAGGCGTCATCGATGTGGTCCTGCTGTCCCACGATCAACACCCGGACAACCTTGACGACGCGGGCCGGGAGGTGCTGCGGGCGGCGCCGCTGGTGTTGAGCACCAAGGCGGCCGCGGAAAGACTCGGGGGCAACACACGCGAATTACCGTTGTGGCGCAGCCACATTCTGATTCGCCCCGACGGCGGTGAACTCAAAGTCACCGGGGTACCCGCGCAGCACGGCCCGGTCGGCACCGAACACCTCACCGGCGAGGTGCGCGGCTTCGTCCTGAGCGGCGCGGGACTGCCGACGGTGTATATCAGCGGCGACAACGCGTCGCTGTCGGTGGTGCGCGACATCGCCGACCACGCCGGTCCTATCGATATTGCGCTGATCTTCGCCGGGCGCGCCCGAACGTCCTTGCTTGACGCCTATCTCACCTTCGGTGCCGACCAGGCCGCCGAAGCCGCCGCCATCCTCGGTTGTCCCGTGGTGGTGCCGCTGCACGCCGACGGTTGGGGGCACCTGACCGAAGAGCTCGACGCGCTGGAGCCCGCGTTCGCGCGGCGCGGCCTCGGCGACCGGCTGCTCCTCATTACCCCCGGGGTCGAGACCGGAATCACGGTGCCTCCCACTCGTTGATCGCCGCCGGCGTTGCACGCCAGGTGTCGACACATCAGCTCGCGGAAAGGATTGGGCATGCGCGGTGCGGTACTGCACGGGACCGGACACGTCGGATTGGAAGAGCTTCCCGATCCCGTATTGCGCGAGAGCACCGATGCCGTCGTTCGCATCACCGCCAGCTGCATCTGCGGCACCGATCTCTGGGCGTATCGCGACGCCGGCGACGCGGCGCCCACGCCCATCGGGCACGAGTACTGCGGAGTGGTGGAAGAGGTCGGTGACGACGTCACGAGCGTCAGGCCCGGCCAGTTCGTCGTCGGGCCGTTTCGCTACTGCGACAACACCTGCGCGTTGTGTCGGGCGGGCGCTCAGTCGTCCTGCCCGCAAGGAGCCATGATGCGCGGATGTCAGGCCGAAGCGGTGCGCGTGCCGTGGGCGGATGGTTCGCTGGTAGCGACTCCCACCACTCCGAGTCCGACAGATATCCCAAACCTGCTGGCGCTCTCCGATGTCATGGGCACTGGGTGGTACGCCGCGGAGGCCGCGCATGTGCGGCGCGGCTCCACGGTGACGGTGGTCGGCGACGGCGCGGTCGGGCTGTGCGGCGTCCTTGCCGCAGCACACCAAGGCGCGGAACGCATCATCATGATGAGCCGCCACAACTCACGCCAAGCACTGGCAGTCGAATTCGGCGCGACGGACATCGTCGCCGAGCGCGGCGCCGACGGCGCCCAACAAGTCAAGGAGCTGACCGGGGGTCTGGGAACCGACTGCGTGCTGGAGTGCGTGGGCACCGCGGAGTCGATGGCGCAAGCGCTGGCCACCGTCCGGCCGGGCGGCTCCATCGGTTTCGTCGGGCTCCCTCAGAACACCAGCGTGCCTGCAACCGAACTCTTCCATAGCCAGGTGGGCCTGCGCGGGGGGACCGCACCCGTTCGCCGATATCTGCCCTCGCTCATCGAGCTTGTCCTCGACGGAAAGATCAACCCCGGCAGGGTTTTCGACCTGACCCTGCCCCTGTCGGGGGTTGCCGAAGGCTACGACGCCATGGCGCAACGCCGCGCGATCAAAGTGCTCCTCACGGATTGACAGGGAAGAACGGCTCGTCGCGGGCGGCGCTGCGTGGTTCGCTGGGCCCACAATGGAGAACGGAATCAACGCAATGCATGTCGACCGCAGGGGGTACGCCCGGCTTTTCGATCCCCTCCTGACCAAAGGCACCGCGTACACCGATGACGAGCGCAGCCGCCTGGGTTTGATGGGCCTACTGCCGACGGCGGTCAAGACGCTCGACCAGCAAGTCGAGCACTGCTGGCACGAGTTCAGCACTCGCCCAACACCGTTGGACAAGCACGCCTACCTGCGGGCGCTGCAGGATCGTAATGAGACGTTGTTCTACCGCGTCCTGCAGGAACACATCGTGGAAACGTTGCCGATCATCTACACCCCGACCGTCGGCGAAGCCTGCCAGCAGTTCAGCAACATCTACCGTCGCCCCCGAGGCCTGTTCCTCTCCTACCCGCAACGTCACCGCCTGACCGAGGCCCTGGCCAACCGTCCGCACCGTGACATCGACGTCATCGTCGTCACCGACGGCCAGCGGATCCTCGGCTTGGGAGACCAGGGAATCGGTGGCATGGGGATCCCGGTCGGCAAGCTTTCGCTCTATAGCCTGATCGGGGGCATCGATCCGGGGCGGACCCTTCCCATTCTGCTCGACGTGGGCACCGACAACGCCGTTCTCCTGGATGATCCCTATTACCTGGGCTGGCGGCACCGCCGCATCGACGGCCAGGCCTACGACGACTTCATCGACATGTTCGTCAGCGCGGTACGGCAGACGCTTCCCCACGTGCTGCTGCAGTGGGAGGACTTCGCGACGACCCACGCCCAACCCATCCTGGACCGGTATCGCAACACCATGCTGACCTTCAACGACGACATTCAAGGGACCGCCGCGGTGACTCTGGGCGCCCTGCACGGTGCCGCCCGGGTCGTGGGCCGGCCCTTGTCGGAACTCGACATCGTGATGCTGGGCGCCGGGTCGGCCGGCATCGGGGTGATGGACATGCTGCATCGCGAGTTGATGAGTCTTGGCTTAACCGAACGCGCTGCACGGCAACGTCTTTGGGTGGTCGACTCATTCGGTCTGCTGACCGATGACCGTCCGGGGCTTTCCGAAGCCAAGCGCCGTCACGCCCAACCAGCCGCGCGGGTAGCGTCGTGGAACCTGTCCCGGCCGGCGCAACTCGCCGACGTGGTGCGCCACGCGGACGTCGATGTCCTGCTGGGTCTGTCGTCGGCGGCGGGCGCGTTCAACGAGACGATCGTGCGAGAGATGGCCGGCAAAGTCGAGCGCCCCATCATCTTCCCGCTGTCCAACCCGACCAGTCGCGCGGAGGCACATCCCGACGAGCTCGACCGTTGGACCGACGGCCGCGCGCTGATCGCGACCGGATCGCCATTCGGCTCGTTGCACCGCAACGGATCTCGCCGCGAGGTCGCGCAGTGCAACAATGTCTACATCTTTCCCGCGATCGGACTCGCGGTCACCGCCGCCAAAGCCACCCGGGTGACCAACACCATGGTCGCGGCCGCCGCTCGGGCCCTCGGCGAAGAATCTCCCGCATTTTCCAGCCCGGCTTCGCCGTTGCTGCCGTCGCTGCGCGACACACCGGACGTCACCATACGTATCGCCGAAGCTGTTGCGGCACAGGCGATCAAAGACGGTGTTGCGCCGGCCCAAGATCCGATGGCGCTCAGCGAACACATCACACGCACGCGCTGGTCGCCCCGATACCGCTGAGTGAATGAGAATGGAGACAGCATGGGCAACGTGACCACGGTGTTGGCACGGGTCCTCGTCGAGGACCTGGACCGGGCCATCCCCTTCTATCAAGCCCTGACCGAGGGGGCGGAGGCCACCCGGTTCAATGTCCGTGATGTCAGGCTGGCGCGCGTGGGGTCGTTCCTCCTGCTGAGCGGGAACACCGATCGGGTCAGCGATCGCGTTGCCACGGTGCGTGTGCAGTCGTTGGATCCGGTACTGGCCGCATTGTCGGCTCATAACGGGCACATCGTCGCCGGCCCCATGCCGGGGCCGCAGGGACGCAGGGTGGACGTCCGACATCCCGACGGCGCGGTGTTCGAGTACGTCGAAGGCCCCTAAGCGCCCAGCGATCAGTGCCGCGCGTCGGCCTGCTCGGTGTGCACGCTGGGTGCTAGTCGAGCTTCTTCATGAACTCCTGGGCCAGCGGCCCGGCCGACGCGGGGTTCTGGCCGGTGAACAGGTTACGGTCGACGACGGTGTAGGGCTTCCAGTTCTCGCCGCGGGTGAACTCGACGCCCATCCGCACCAGCTCGTCCTCGGCGGTCCACCGGGCCTTCTCGCGCAGCCCGACGCCGTCCTCCTCGTCGTTGGTGAAGGCCGTCACCCGGTAACCGGCGAAGGGCGACACGCCGTTTCGGCGGGTCGCCAGCAGCGCCACCGGCGCGTGGCAGACGATGGCCAGCGGCTTGCCGGAAGCCAGGGCGGCGATCAGCAGCCGCCCGGAATCGGCGTCGCGCCACAGGTCCTCCATGGGGCCGTGCCCGCCGGGGTAGTAGACGGCGTCGTAGTCGTCGAGGCGGGCGTCGGCCAGCTCGATCGGGCGGCGCAGCTCCTCGGCGGAGCGCAGGATCTCCTCCATTTCGCGCGCGGTCTCCTCGCCGCCGGCCATCGCCGGCCGCAGGCTCATCGCGTCCACGTACGGCACAACGCCTTTCGGTGTGGCGACGACGACCTCGTGCCCGGCGCCGGTGAGCTCGCGGTACGGGGCGGCGAACTCCTCGGCCCAGTAGCCGGTGGGGTGCCGGGTGCCGTCGTTGAGCGTCCAGTAGCTCGCGCCCGATACCACGATCAAGACCTTCGCCATCGCATTCCTCCCGCGTCTGCTTGCCACCAGCGTTGTGTATCGAGCTACCGGCGTCAATGGCCGCTACGGCGCCACGGCGGCGCGCGGCGTCTGCAGGCGTTCCGCGAGCCAGGGCAGCGTCGTCGCGAAAGCCGCCGCGGCCGAGGGCCAATCGTGCTTGCCGGGCAGCCCGATGACCGCGCAGTCGATGCTGTTGGCGGCGCCCAACCGGCACAACGAGTCCGCGGCGGCCCGCCCGACCGGGCCGGGAACCGCGAACAGCCCCGCCACGTCGCGGTAGGGGCCGTGCCGGGTGATCACCGTGCTCGGGTCGAACCGCGCCCAGGCCGCGGCGTCCCCACCGAAGAGCCGGTCGATGGTCTGTTCGCGGGTGCCAGCGTTGGGGGCGATGTCACCGCCGATGTCGACGAACGCGCTGAACCGTTCGGGATGCATGACCGCCAGGTCCACCGCGCAGGTGCCCCCGGACGAGAACCCGACGACGCCCCATTTCGCTTCTGGTGACAGGCCGAACTGGTCGGCCACCCGCGGGATCACGTCGGCGAGCAGGTGATCGGCGGCGTTGCCGCGCGAGCCGTTGACGCACTCGGTGTCGACGGTGAACCCACCGGTGGCGTCGGCGAAGACGGCCAGCGGGGCGTAGCCGCCATGCGCCGCGGCGAACGCGTCCAGCGCGGCCACGGCGTCACCGGCGCGGATCCAGTCGGCCGGGGTGTTGAATTCACCGCCGATCATCAACACGGCGGGCAGGCGCGGCGGTGCCGCGGCGAACCAGGCCGGCGGCAGGTACACCCACTCGCCACGGTGCGCGAAACCCGACGCGGCGGATCCGGTGTCCACCGGCACCACAGCTCCGCGTTGCGGCACAACCCCTTTGGACCTGGCGTCGTGAGCCGCCCGCAGCTCGGTCTGGTCCGGCAGCGGCCCGTTGGTCAATTGGCCCCAGGCGGACGAGACGGTCGGGAAGTAACCCAGCCACGCGTTGATGGTCAGCCCGGCGCTCAACAGACAAAACGACACCGCGAACACGCAGGCGTTGCGGCGCCACCACCCGGTGCGGCGCCAACTCCCGATCGTGATCGCGACGGCCGCTCCCACCAGCGCGGCCCACAACCACATCTGCCAGGGCGGCGGTTCGCTGATGCACGGGCTGGTCCCCGTGGCGATCGAAGCCGTCACCGTCGCGGCCTTGGTCTACGCCATCGCGGGGCTCGGGCGCGCTTGGATCCGGCTGACGTTGGTTGTGGCGGCCGGCGTCCTCACAGCGGCGGGCTCGCACTGGTTTTACGGCACTCTCGGGCTGGCCAGCGAACCGCCGCCCTGGCAGATGTGGTTGTGGGCCGCGCTGGTGGGAGCGGCCGTCGCGATCACGATCGGGAGTT
>NZ_LZKC01000017.1:0-36462 GCF_001672685.1 Mycobacterium sp. E2462 | reverse complement strand
CCACCCAGGACGTCCGCATCCCGCGCAACCGCGCGGTGGTGATGCTGGTGATCGACGTGTCGCAGTCGATGCGCGCCACCGACGTGGCGCCCAACCGCATGGCCGCGGCGCAGGAGGCGGCCAAGCAGTTCGCCGACGAGCTCACGCCCGGGATCAACCTCGGCCTGATCGCGTACGCCGGCACGGCCACGGTGCTGGTGTCGCCGACCACTAACCGCGACTCCACCAAGTCCGCGTTGGACAAGCTGCAATTCGCCGACCGCACCGCGACCGGCGAGGGCATCTTCACCGCCCTGCAGGCCATTGCCACCGTCGGCGCGGTGATCGGCGGCGGCGATTCGCCACCGCCGGCGCGCATCGACTGCGACACGTCGATCACCAGCATCACCACCGCGCGGTTGC
The DNA here is from genome assembly GCF_001672685.1 of Mycobacterium sp. E2462. Classification (NCBI taxonomy): domain Bacteria; kingdom Bacillati; phylum Actinomycetota; class Actinomycetes; order Mycobacteriales; family Mycobacteriaceae; genus Mycobacterium; species Mycobacterium sp. E2462. The sequence goes on along the minus strand of NZ_LZKC01000017.1, from coordinate 36,060 downwards.
GCGGGATGCGGACGTCCTGGGTGGGCCCGGCCATCGCGATGGTGAACAACACAAGCGACGCGACCAGCAGAAGCGCCGGGACGTGCCGCCACGTCGAGGGCCGCTTGGGAGCCACGCTTTCCAGCAGTTCCATGTTGGCAAAGCGCAGCATCCGGCGCTGCCGTGCCAGCTGCATCAGCACGTACAGCGCCGCCAACCCGACCACGACCAGCAGGAACAGGAAGAACCAGGCGTGCGCGAAACCCGACAGCGACATCGGGCCGAGGAGCGGCAGCGTCACTGCCGACCCGCCAGCGCCCCGCGCCGCCGGGATTCCACGAATCGAACGATGTCGGCGATCCAGTCGCGGTCGGTGCGCAGCGTCAGGATCGGGGCGCCGCAGCTGCGGACGGTGCGTGCTACCTCGGCGCGGTGCGCCGCGGCCGCCTTGGCGAAGTCGTCGCGCAGCTGGGCGTCGATGGTGAACTCGCGGGTGGCGCCGGTTTCGGCGTCCTGCAGCACCACGTCGCCGATGTCGGGCAGTTCCACATCCCTGGGGTCGAGCACCTCGACGGCCAGCACCTCGTGGCGGGCGGCGACCGCCCGCAGCGGGCGCATCCAATTGATCGGCCCCAGGAAGTCGCTGATGATCACTGCCATGCCGCGGCGGCGCTCGGGCCGGCGCAGCGCGTCGATGGCCGTCGCCAGGTCACCGCGCACCCCGACCGGCGCGCGCGGGGTGGTGGCGATGGTGCGCAGCAGCGTCTGCTCGTGCTGGCGTCCCGAGCGCGCCGGGACGCGGGTGATGGTGGCGCCGTTGGCGATCACCGCGCCCAGCCGGTTGCCACCGCCGCTGTTGAGGAAGGTGATCGCGGCGGCGGCGGCCACCGCGAGGTCCCGCTTCTCGCATCCCACGGTGCCGAAGTCCAGGCTGGCCGACATGTCGACCACCAGCCAGGTTTCCAATTCGCGGTCGGCGATCATCTGCCGGACGTGCGGATGGGTGGTGCGCGCGGTGACGGCCCAGTCCATCCGCCGCACGTCGTCGCCGGGCTGATACTCGCGCGACTCCCCCGGCTCCGAGCCCGGCCCGGGGATCAGGCCGAGGTGGTCGCCGTGCAGGACGCCGTCGAGCTTGCGCTTGACCGTCAACTCCAGGGTGCGCAGCGCCGCCGACAGCTTCGGGTCGTCGATCAGCCCGCGCTGCATCGAGGGCGGGTGTGACACCGCCGGCCGCTGCGGATTCGTCACCGACCGCTGCCGGCACCGGCGGCCTGCATGGCCTGCGGCGCCGAATGTCCTTGCTGGGCAACGGCATTCACCTGTGGCAGGGCGACCGTCTGCAGCACCCGGTTGATAACGACCTCGGCGGAGATCTCGTCGGCCAGGGCGTCGTAGGTCAGCACCAGGCGGTGCCGCAGGACGTCGGGGATGACGTCGACGACGTCTTGCGGGATCACGTAGTCGCGGCCGCGGACCAGCGCCAACGACCGCGACGCGGCGATGATGCCCAGCGAGGCGCGCGGCGACGCGCCGAAGGAGATCCACGTCTTGACGTCGTTCATGCCCAGTTGCTCGGGGTGCCGGGTGGCGGTGACGACCCGCACCACGTAGTCGACCAGGGCGTGGTGGACGAATACGTTGGCCGCGATGTCCTGCAGCCGAATCAGGTCACCGGTGTTGAGGATCTGCTTGGGCTCCGGCGGCCGCACACCCATGCGGTAGATGATCTCGCGCTCCTCCTCCGGCGAGGGGTAGCCGACGTTGATCTTGAACAGGAAGCGGTCCCGCTGCGCCTCGGGCAGCGGGTAGACGCCCTCGTGCTCAATCGGGTTCTGGGTGGCCATCACCAGGAACGGGTTGGGCAGCGGGTAGCTCTTGCCGCCAATGGAGACCTTGCGCTCCTGCATGACCTCCAGCAGCGCCGACTGCACCTTGGCCGGCGCGCGGTTGATCTCGTCGGCGAGCAGGAAGTTGGCCACCACCGGGCCGAGTTCGGTGTCGAACTCCTCCTTGCCCTGGCGGTAGATGCGGGTACCGATGATGTCGGTGGGCACCAGGTCCGGAGTGAACTGGATGCGCGCGAATGTCCCGCCCACCACCTTGGCGAAGGTCTCGACGGCCAGCGTCTTGGCGACGCCGGGCACGCCCTCGAGCAGCACGTGCCCCTTGGACAGCAGCCCGACCAGCATCCGCTCCACCAGCTGGTCCTGGCCCACGATGATCCGCTTCACCTCGAAGATCGCGCGCTCGAGCGTCTGGACCTCGCCCGCCAGGCCGTTGCCGCCGCCGGCAGGCGCCTCGTGGGCCGGCGCGGCGGAATGCCCACCCGGGCCGGAGTAACCGCTGGCGCCCGGGGGCGGCCCACCTGCTGCTGTCATCAAGAACCCTCCACAGCTCAATAGCACTCGACTGCCAACACGACCGATGTCGTGGGGCAGCGACGTGCCCGCGTCCAACTATTCCAGGCCCGCCGAATTCCGTCGACGCTGGTGGGCCGTGCGCACGGCCTCGCCCGGGACTAGTACTCGATGATCCTAGTCAGGAACGGCGTCATGCCGGGCTTACGAACCGGGCTGACCGTAACCTTGGCGGCGCTGCCCGAGGCCTCCAGCATCTGCCCGTTGCCCAGGTACATCGTGACGTGCTGGCTGCCGCCCGGGCCGTAGAAGATGAGGTCCCCGCGGCGCGCCTGGTCCGGCGGGATGTGCCGCCCGGCGTTGTACTGGTCGCCCGAGAACCGCGGGATCAGCACGCCGACACCGGCGAAGCCGTACCGCATCAGGCCCGAGCAGTCGAAGCCGGTGATGTTGGCGCCGTCCCCGACGCCCTTGCTGGGGCCGTCCAGCGAGCCACCGCCCCACGAATAGGGCACACCCATCTGGGCGCCCATGCGCTTGATCACGTATTCGATCGCCTGCCGGCCGTAGACCCGCGGGATCTTGCCGCCCGGGTTGGTGGGCGGTGCCGCCGTCGGTGCCGGATCGCCGCCGATGTTGATGCCGAGCCCGCCGAGGAATTGCTTGCCCAGGTCGAACGTCGTCTGGGTGGCCTGGGCCGTCGCCTGCAGCGAGGCGTTGGCGACCGCCAGCGGGTCACCCGGCGCCCCCGCGCTGATCGTGGCCGGCAGCGTGGGGTCCCACTGCCCGGGGTCGGCGCCGGCCAGCGGCACGGGCCCCGCTACAGACAGCGCCAGCCCGGTCACCAAGGTGGTGATCCAGGCCAGGATGAGAGGACGAATCCCGCTGCGGCGCAGGGCTACTCGTGGGCTGTTCATTCGGTCACCACTCGATGTAACGGATCACGTAGGGCGTCATGCCGCTGGTGCGCACCGGGGCGACCCGCACCTTGAGGCCGATGTCGGGCGCCTCGAGCATCTGCCCGTCGCCGAGGTAGATGGTCACGTGCTGGCTACCGCCGGGACCGTAGAAGATGACGTCGCCGCGGCGCATCTGCGACGACGGGATCTTGCGGCCCAGGTTGTACTGCGACCCCGAGTAGTGCGGCAGCTTGATGCCCACGCCGGCGAACGAGTACAGGACCAGCCCGGAACAGTCGAAGCCGGTGATGCCGGCGCCGGAGTCGATGCCCTTACTCGGGCCGGCGGCGTTCCCGCCGCCCCAGGAGTAGGGCACGCCGATCTGCGACATGCCGCGGCGGATCACGTATTCGGTGGCCTGCCGCCCGTAAACCCGCGGGATGCGGCCGCCGACACCGCCCGGCCCGGCGTTGGTGATGCCGGTGTCGTCGGGCTTGAGGATGCCCATCTGCTGCAGGAAGTTGCGGCCCAGCCCGGCGGTGACCTGAGTCGAGGTCGCCGAGATGCCCAACACCTGGTTGATGACGGCGATCGGGTCGCCGGGGACGTTGGCGCTGGGAATCATCGGCAGCGTCGGGTCCCAGGCGCCGTCCCACCGGCGGGCGCCGGTGGTGGGGGCCGGAGCGCCGCCCGAGCCGTTCTCCCACCGGTCGCCGGACGCCGGGGCGTCGGGCGCGGCCGGGTTCGTCGACCACTGCCGCGCGGCCTCGCGCTGGGCCTCCTCGAGCTTGGCCTGGGCGGCGTCGCGCTCCGCGGCCAGCTTGACGGCCTGGTCGCGCTGCTCCTCGAACTTCTGCTTGGAGTTGGTCAACGCCGCCACCGCCGCGTCCTGGCTGGACTTGGCGTCACCGGCGGCCTTGTCCGCCTTCTGCTTGGCCAGCCGCGCCGCCGACTCCTTGTTCACCTGCTCGGTGCGGGCCTGCTGCAGCTTGGCCATCACCGTCTGCGAGCTCGAGGTAAGGGTCTTCTGCGCGGCCTCGGTGGCGATGATGTCGTCGGGGCTGCTGGCGGTCAGGTAGCTGTTCGACGGGCCGTTCATGTAGGCGGCGGCGGCGAAGGTGTCGAAGCGGTGCTGCGCGGCCGCGATCGATGCGTTGGCGTCCTTGACCGCCTGCTCGCTGGACGCGAGGTCGCGGTCGGCCGTCGCGGCGTTGTCCCGGGCGGTCTCCACGTCGACCAGGGCCTTGTTGACGCTCTCCTGTTCGGTCTGGATCTCGGCGCTCAGGTTCTGCAGCCGCTGATTGGCCTGGGCCACGTTGGCGATGAGGGCGGCGAGCTTGTCGGCGGCGGGGTCGCCCTGCGCGAGGCCCGGCGTGCACAACAGGAATGCAACGCTTAAGACCGACGGCACGACCGGCCGGACCAGCCTCGAGGACGGCCGCATGGAGGACCCCCAGCGTGTGCGTCTCATTCGACTCAGGTCTCCCTACGGCTCTACGCGACGGACGGCGCCAGCCACACAAATCGGGAAAAGCGCCAAAGACAACACCAGCATCATTTGCACCGTACGTCACACCGGTGGACGTGCCTATGCTCCACGGGAATCGCACTCTCTACGTGCGTTTACTGTGACCGAACGGTGATCTGGCGTGTTTGCCGATGCATGACAAGGCGACGGGGCCGCCGAGCGGATTTCCGTGCTAGGCGGTGTTGGTGGGCGTCACTTCCGCGGCGCCGGCCGACTCGTCCTGCGTTGCTGGCCGAGCGCGTCGCTGTAACACGCGGGTGCCGACGGCCGCCGCCAGCACGGCGATCAGCAAGAAGATGGTCAGGCCGGTCCAGGGGAACTCCGGGGTCTCCAACTCGTGCAGGAAGTGCTGCGCCGACACCACCGGGTTGCCCGTCTTGGCGATGTCCTCGCCGGCCTCGAGCGTCACGCGCGGGAACTGCGTGCTGTAGGTGCCCACGTAGCTGGGGCTGAGCGTCAGGACCGTGGCGTCGTGGTAGTCGGCGCCGACGACGGTCGAGATGTCCCGCAAGGGGGTGTCGTTGGGCGGGTTGTGGTCCAGCAGGACGATCTTGAGGTTGATGCCGTGGGCGTGCGCCTGGTTGACGATGTCGAGCAACCCCGGCATCGCGTCCGGCGCCGCGCTGACCCCGGTCGCGGCGACCTGCGCCTTGACCGCGGCCATGTCGACGTCCGTGGGGATGTAGGCGGGAACCGGGTGCGCGAAGACGGGCGCCTGCGGCGGCGGTGCGGCGAAGGAATCTTGCCCGGTCATCGTGTCCCTCCTGCGGCGGTTCTACGGGAACGGTAGCCGACTTGCCGCGGGGGGTTTAAACCCGCGCTCCACGAGACAAGACTGGAGGACGGCACCCGCCTCTAATGCAGGACAAGCGTACTGTTAAAGTTGGCTCGGTTTTCCTTCAGCCCCGTCGACACGGCCCGTCGACGGAAGAACTTAATCCACGGGAGTTGATGTGACTAGCAAGGATTCGGTGAACTCGTTCGGAGCCCGCGACACCCTCAAGGTCGGCGACAACAGCTACGAGATCTATCGCCTCGACGCCGTGCCGAACACCGAGAAACTCCCCTACAGCCTCAAAGTCCTCGCCGAGAACCTGTTGCGCAACGAGGACGGCGCCAACATCACCAAGGACCACATCGAGGCCATCGCGAACTGGGACCCCGAAGCCGAGCCCAGCATCGAGATCCAGTACACCCCCGCGCGCGTGGTCATGCAGGACTTCACCGGCGTGCCCTGCATCGTGGACCTGGCCACCATGCGCGAGGCCGTCGCCGACCTCGGCGGTGACCCGGACAAGGTGAACCCGCTGGCGCCGGCCGACCTGGTGATCGACCACTCCGTAATCGCCGACCTGTTCGGCACCGCCGACGCGTTCGAGCGCAACGTCGAGATCGAATACCAGCGCAACGGCGAGCGCTACCAGTTCCTGCGTTGGGGCCAAGGCGCTTTCGACGACTTCAAGGTGGTGCCGCCGGGCACCGGCATCGTGCACCAGGTCAACATCGAATACCTGGCGAGCGTCGTGATGGAGCGCAACGGGGTGGCCTACCCCGACACCTGCGTGGGCACCGACTCGCACACCACGATGGTCAACGGCCTGGGCGTGCTCGGCTGGGGCGTGGGCGGCATCGAGGCTGAGGCCGCCATGCTGGGCCAGCCGGTGTCGATGCTGATCCCGCGTGTCGTCGGCTTCAAGCTGACCGGCGAGATCAAGCCCGGTGTCACCGCGACCGACGTGGTGCTGACCGTCACCGAGATGCTGCGCCGGCACGGCGTGGTCGGCAAGTTCGTCGAGTTCTACGGCGAGGGGGTGGCCGAGGTGCCGCTGGCCAACCGCGCCACCCTGGGCAACATGAGCCCCGAATTCGGCTCCACCGCGGCCATTTTCCCGATCGACGAGGAGACCATCTCCTACCTGAGGTTCACCGGCCGCAAGCCCGAGCAGCTCGCGTTGGTCGAGGCCTACGCCAAGGAGCAGGGCCTGTGGCACAACCCGAAGCGCGAGCCCGCGTTCTCCGAGTACCTCGAACTCGACCTGTCCGAGGTGGTGCCCTCGATCGCGGGGCCCAAGCGTCCGCAGGACCGCATCGCGCTGTCGGCCGCGAAAGCCACCTTCCGCGAGCAGATCCCCAGCTATGTCGACGGTGACGGCGACCAGGGCTACTCGAAACTCGACGAATCGGTCGCCGAGACATTCCCCGCCAGCGACCCGGGCGCGGTCGAGAACGGGCACGCCGACGACACCCCGGTGGTCGTCGAATCCGCCGCCGCACACGCCAAGGGCCGCCCCAGCAACCCGGTGACGGTCAAGTCCGACGAGCGCGGTGAATTCGTGCTCGACCACGGCGCCGTGGTGATCGCCGCGGTGACGTCGTGCACCAATACCTCCAACCCCGAGGTGATGCTGGGCGCCGCGCTGCTGGCCCGCAACGCCGTGGAAAAGGGTTTGACATCCAAGCCGTGGGTCAAGACGTCGATGGCGCCGGGCTCCCAGGTGGTCAGCGACTACTACGAAAAGGCCGGGCTGTGGCCGTATCTGGAGAAGCTGGGTTTCTACCTGGTGGGTTACGGCTGCACCACCTGCATCGGCAACTCGGGCCCGCTGCCCGAGGAGATCTCCAAGGCCATCAACGACAACGACCTGACCGTCACGGCGGTGCTGTCGGGCAACCGGAACTTCGAGGGCCGCATCAGCCCCGACGTGAAGATGAACTACCTGGCGTCCCCGCCGCTGGTGGTCGCGTACGCGCTGGCCGGCACGCTGGACTTCGATTTCGAGTCCGACCCGCTGGGTAAGGATAAGGACGGCAACGATGTGTTCCTCAAAGACATCTGGCCGTCGCAGCAGGACGTCTCCGACACCATCGCCTCGGCCATCAATCAAGAGATGTTCACCAAGAACTACGCCGACGTGTTCAAGGGCGACGAGCGCTGGCGCAACCTGCCGACACCTAGCGGCAATACCTTTGAGTGGAGCGAGGATTCGACGTACGTGCGCAAGCCCCCGTACTTCGAGGGCATGCCGGCCGAGGCCGAGCCGGTCGCCGACATCACCGGCGCCCGGGTGCTCGCGCTGCTCGGCGACTCGGTGACCACCGACCACATTTCGCCGGCGAGCAGCATCAAGCCGGGCACGCCGGCCGCGCAGTACCTCGACGAGCACGGCGTGGACCGCAAGGACTACAACTCCTTCGGCTCGCGGCGCGGCAACCACGAGGTGATGATCCGCGGCACGTTCGCCAACATCCGGCTGCGCAACCTGCTGCTCGACGACGTCTCGGGTGGCTACACGCGCGACTTCACCCAGGACGGTGGCCCCCAGGCCTTTATCTACGACGCGGCCCAAAACTATGCGGCACAAGACATTCCGCTGGTGGTGCTGGGCGGCAAGGAGTACGGCTCCGGGTCGTCGCGCGACTGGGCGGCCAAGGGCACCCGCCTGCTGGGTGTTCGGGCGGTGATCGCCGAGTCGTTCGAGCGCATCCACCGCTCCAACCTGATCGGCATGGGCGTCATCCCGCTGCAGTTCCCCGACGGCAAGTCGGCCAAGGACATCGGTCTGGACGGCACCGAGGTGTTCGACATCACCGGCATCGAGGCCCTCAACGAGGGCAAGACGCCAAAGACGGTGCACGTCAAGGCCAGCAAGGACGGCGCCGACACGATCGAGTTCGACGCCGTCGTGCGCATCGACACCCCCGGTGAGGCGGACTACTACCGCAACGGCGGCATCCTGCAGTTCGTGCTGCGCAACATGCTGAAGTCCAGCCAGAAATCCGGCTAGCCGGCACCCGTGCCCAAGGTCAGCGAGGACCATCTGGCGGCCCGCCGCCGCCAGATCCTCGACGGCGCCCGCCGTTGCTTTGCCGAATACGGTTACGACAAGGCGACGGTGCGGCGGCTGGAAAAGGCGATCGGGCTGTCCCGCGGCGCGATCTTCCACCATTTCCGTGACAAGGACGCGCTGTTCTTCGCGCTGGCGCACGAGGACGCCGAGCGGATGGCCGACGTCGCCTCCCGCGAAGGCCTGATCCAGGTGATGCGCGACATGCTGGCGGCGCCGGACCAATTCGATTGGCTGGCCACCAGATTGGAGATCGCGCGCAAGCTGCGCAACGACCCGGCGTTCAGCCGTGGCTGGGCCGAGCGGTCCGCCGAGCTGGCGGCGGCGACCACCGAACGGTTGCGCAGACAGACCGAGGCGCACCGGGTGCGCGACGACGTGCCCGGTGATGTGCTGCTGTGCTACCTGGAACTGGTGCTCGACGGCCTCGTCGCCCGGCTGGCGTCCGGCGAGGACCCGCAACGCCTGGCCGCGGTCCTGGACCTTGCCGAGAACTCGTTGCGCCGCAACGATTCCCCGGCCGCCGGGCTCGCGTAACCGCGAACGAGGGGACGTTTCGCGGTGACGCTAGGCCCGGGCGGACTTGGCGGTGCGGTTAGGACCGCCTCGGCTGCGCATCGTGGTGCCCGACTCGACCAGCATGCTGTGGACCGACCCGTAGGACCTGCCGGTGGTGGTTACCAAACTGCGGATGCTGGCCCCGCTTTCGTAGGCGTGGCGCAGGTCATCCAGCATCTGGTCGCGCGTCTTGGCCGACGCTGGCACAGTTCTTCCCATGGCTCCTCCGCCGCCGGTACACGATCGCAAGCACCTAGAGTAAGAACGGCCGTGTGGGCGCGGGCCGAATTCGTCAAACCGCGACGGCCGCGTCAATTAATCAGGCCAGCTCGATGAGATCGCGGTATTCGTCGGACCAGAAGTCCTCGGTGCCGTCGGGCAGCAGCACGACCCGCTGCGGGTCCAGCGCCTCCGCCGCGCCGGGGTCGTGCGTCACCAGGACCACCGCCCCCTCGTAGCTGCGCAGCGCGTCGAGCACCTGCTCGCGCGACGCGGGGTCGAGGTTGTTCGTCGGCTCGTCGAGCAGCAACACGTTCGCCTTCGACGCCACCAATCCCGCCAGCGCCAGCCGCGTCTTCTCCCCACCGGACAGGGTGCCCGCCGGTTGGTCGAGCTGCGGGCCGCTGAACATGAAGGCGCCCAGCAGGCCGCGCAGGTCCTGCTCACCGGTGTCGGGCGCGGCGTGCCGGATGTTCTCCCAGACGGTGGCGTCGTTGTCGAGGGTGTCGTGCTCCTGCGCGAAATAGCCCAGCCGCATGCCGTGCCCCGGCTCGAGCCCCCCGGCGTCGGGTGTCTCGGTGCCCGCCAGCAGCCGCAGCAGCGTGGTCTTCCCGGCGCCGTTGAGTCCGAGCACCACCACCCGCGAACCCCGGTCGATCGCCAGGTCCAGGCCGCTGAACACCTCCAGCGAGCCGTAGGACTTGCTCAGGCCGGTGGCCACCAGCGGGGTGCGCCCGCACGCGGCCGGGGTCGGGAACTTGATGCGCGCCACCTTGTCGGCGACCCGCTCGTCGTCCAGGGCCGCCATCATCCGGTCGGCGCGCCGTAGCATGTTTTGCGCCGCAACGGCTTTGGTGGCTTTCGCGCCCAGCTTGGCGGCCTGGCTGCGCAGCGCGGTGGCCTTGCGTTCGGCGTTGGCGCGTTCACGGCGGCGGCGCTGCTCGTCGGTGGCCCGCGCGTCCAGGTACTTCTGCCAGGTCATGTTGTAGACGTCGACCTCGCCGCGCACGGCGTCGAGGAACCAGACGCGGTTGACGACCTCGGCGAGCAGCTCGACGTTGTGGCTGATGATCACCAGCCCGCCGGTGTGCGACCGCAGGAAGTCCCGCAACCAGCCGATCGAATCCGCGTCCAGGTGGTTGGTCGGCTCGTCGAGCAGCAGGGTGGTGGCCTGGCCCGCGCCGCTGTCGGACGCGGCGAACAGGATGCGGGCCAGCTCGACGCGGCGGCGTTGCCCACCCGAGAGGGTGCGAAGCTGCTGGCCCAGCACCCGTTCCGGCAGCCCGAGGCTGGCGCAGATGCGGCTGGCTTCGCTCTCGGCGCTGTACCCGCCGAGGGCGACGAACCGCTCCTCCAGTTGGCCGTACCGGCGAATCGCGCGGTCGCGGGCATCGTCGTCGGCAACCTCGGCCATGAGCGCTTGCTGCTTCTCCAGATCGGTGAGCAACACGTCGAGCCCCCGCGCCGACAGAACCCGGTCGCGCGCCAGCACGTCGAGGTCACCTTCCTTGGGATCCTGTGGGAGATAACCGATTTCGCCGATGCGGCTGATGGACCCGGCGTACGGCTCGGTCTCCCCCGCCAAGATGCGCAGGGTGGTGGTCTTGCCCGCACCGTTGCGGCCGACCAGGCCGATGCGATCGCCCGGCTGGATGCGCAGGTCCGGCCCGTCGGGTGACAGCAGGATGCGCGCGCCAGCGCGGACCTCGAGGTCCGTGGCCGTGATCACGATCGGTCTCCCTGGGTTGCGGCGGTCCAGCGCCTACTTGTCGTCGGTGAACGCCGGCGGTCGGCGCTCCGCACGCGCGGCAACCGCTTCTTCGAAGTTGGCGGTGAGCAGGCGGATGAACAGCTGTCCCAGACCTTCGGCCTGCATGTGCCCTTCCAGGCTACCGGCGTCGAGCCCACTCCACAGTGTGCGCTTGGTCAATTCGACACCCGGCCGGGAGAAGGCGGCGATGCGCGCGGCGATCGCGTAGCAGGTGTCCAGCAGTTGCTCCTCGGGGACCTGGCAGGACACCAGCCCGATGCGCTCGGCCTCCTCGGCGGTGACGTCGCGGCCGGTCAGCATGATCTCGAACGCCCGCGACGCACCGATGGCGCGGGGCAACAGGTAGCTCAACCCCAGTTCGCTGGCGGTCAACCCGTTGTTGATGCCGGCCGCGCGGAAATACGCGCCGGTCGAGGCGACCCGGATGTCGGCGGCCAACGCCAAGCACAACCCGCCGCCGATGGCCGCGCCGTTGACCGCGGCGATGACCGGCTGGTGCAGCCGCCGCAGGGCCAGGATCACCTCGTCGAGCACTTCCATCGAGCGCAACGCGTAGGTGGGCCGGGTCAACCCGTCGACGTGGGGCACCGCTCCCGCCGACTTGTGGTCGGCGCCCGAGGAGAATCCGCGGCCCGCGCCGGTCAGCACGACCACCCGCACCGAGTTGTCGTGCGTGACCTGGTCGAGGGCCTCCTTGAGCGGCAGCATCAGGTCGAAGGCCATCGAGTTCATTCGCTCGGGCCGATTCAGGGTGATCAGCGCGACCCCGGGCCGCGGCTGGTCGACGAGTACCAAACTCACCCCAGCACGGTATCGCGGACGTTGCTGAGCGCCTATTCGCGGCGCGGGGGGCGCTACTCGGCGGAGTCGGCGGCGGCGGCCTCGACGTCGAAGTCCTTGATCTGCTGCACCAGGTCCTCGAGAGCCGCCGGCGGCAGCGCCCCGGCCTGGTTGAACAGCAGCTTGCCCTTCTTGAAGGCCATCAGGGTGGGAATGGACCGAATCTGGGCGGCCGCGGCCAGCTGCTGCTCGGCCTCGGTGTCGACCTTGGCGTGCACGATGTCGGGGTGCTTCTCCGACGACGCCTGAAACGTCGGCCCGAATTGGCGGCATGGGCCGCACCAGGACGCCCAGAAGTCCACGAGCACGATGTCGTTGCCCTCGATGGTTTCGTTGAACTTGTCGGCGGTGAGATCGAGTGTTGTCACAAGTTAGCCAACGCGGCAGGACCACCCGGTGTTCCCGCGGCCGGAGACCGATGTGACCGGCGGCACAGCGGGCGTTGCCGCAACGGCTTAGCCGCAGCGCAAGCCAACCGGCCGGCGCCTGCATGCGTAGCACCCGCGCGTCGGGCGTCGCAGGTTACGGTTGCGGAGGTTTTCCCGCGTCGGACAGACTGAGGCCCAGCAGCCGCCCGCACGAGGACGAGTGAGGGGAATCCGTTGGGCCACTACATCGCTAACGTCCGTGATCTCGAGTTCAACCTCTTCGAAGTCCTCGACATCGGCGCGGTTCTGGGCACCGGTGGCTACGGCGACCTCGACGAGGAAACCGTCCGCACGATCCTGTCCGAAGCCGCTCGGCTGGCCGAGGGCCCGGTGGCGGAGTCGTTCGCGTTCGCCGACCGTCACCCGCCCGTTTTCGATCCCGCCGAGCACAAGATCACCGTGCCCGACGAGCTGGCCAAGACCGTCGCGGCGCTCAAGGAGGCCGGTTGGTGGCGGCTGGGGCTGGCCGAGGAGATCGGCGGCATGCCCGCCCCACCGCCACTCGCGTGGGCGGTCAACGAAATGCTGATCTGCGCCAACCCTTCGGCCAACTTCTACTGCCTGGGCCCGTTCATGGCGCAAGCCTTGTACATCGAGGGCAACGAGGAGCAACGGCGCTGGGCGGCCGAGGGCGTCGAGCGGGGCTGGGCGGCCACCATGGTGCTGACCGAGCCCGACGCCGGCTCCGACGTCGGGGCCGGGCGCGCCAAGGCAGTCGAACAGCCCGACGGCACATGGCACATCGAGGGCGTCAAACGGTTCATCTCCGGCGGCGACGTCGGCGACACCGCCGAGAACATCTTCCACCTGGTGCTGGCCCGCCCCGAGGGCGCCGGTCCGGGCACCAAGGGGCTGAGCCTGTTCTACGTCCCCAACTTCCTGTTCGACCCCGACACCTTCGAGCTCGGCGCGCGCAACGGTGTCTTCGTCACCGGGGTGGAACACAAGATGGGCATCAAGTCCTCCCCCACTTGCGAATTGACCTTCGGCGCAACGGGTTTGCCCGCGGTTGGCTACCTGGTCGGCGGCGTGCACCGCGGTATCGCGCAGATGTTCACCGTGATCGAGCAGGCGCGGATGACGATCGGTGTCAAGGCCGCCGGCACGCTGTCCACCGGTTACCTCAATGCGCTGGCATACGCCAAGGAGCGGGTGCAGGGCGCGGACCTGACGCAGATGTCGGACAAGACCGCGCCGCGGGTGACGATCATCCACCACCCCGACGTGCGACGCAGCCTCATGACGCAGAAGGCTTACGCAGAGGGGCTGCGGGCGCTCTACCTGTACGCCGCCGCGCACCAGGATGATGCTGTGGCGCAACATGTTACGGGTGCGGACCATGACATGGCGCACCGCGTCGACGATCTGCTGCTGCCGATCGTCAAGGGCGTCAGCTCCGAGCGCGCCTACGAGGTGCTCACCGAGTCGCTCCAGACGTTGGGTGGATCGGGTTTCTTGCAGGACTATCCGCTGGAGCAGTACATCCGCGACTCGAAGATCGATTCGCTCTATGAGGGCACCACGGCGATTCAGGCGCTGGACTTCTTCTTCCGCAAGATCGTCCGCGACCGGGGCGAGGCACTGCAGTTCGTGACGGCGCAGATCAGCCGGACCGTCGACACCTGTGCCGAGGCGCTCAAACCGCAGGCCGCGTCGCTGCACACCGCGCTCGACGACGTCACCGCAATGACCGGCGCGCTCACCGGCTACCTCATGTCCGCCGCCGAGCACCCGACCGCGATCTACAAGGTGGGCCTCGGCTCGGTGCAGTACCTCATGGCGGTCGGTGACCTGCTCATCGGCTGGCGGTTGCTGGTGCAGGCCGGCGCCGCGCACGCCGCGCTGGAGGCCGGCGACGCCGGGACCGACGAACCGTTCTACCGGGGCAAGATCGCGACCGCGACGTTCTTCGCCAAGAACATGCTGCCGCGGCTGACGGCCGTGCGCGGCATCCTCGAGAACCTCGACGACGAGATCATGCGCGTGTCCGAAAGCGCCTTCTGACCTGCGACGCACAGCTTACGCACAGGCGCGAGGGGTAATACCCACTCGTTGGGTCTTCAACGACGAATGGGAGAACATTGATGTCCACCAGCTGTCCTGCACCCCGGCTCACCCGATTCGCAGTCTTCGCGGTGGCGGGCGCCACCGCGCTGTCGATGACCGCCTGCGGCTCGTCGAACAAGTCGGGCCCCGCGTCAACGTCGACCTCGACCTCGGTCGTCACCTCGACGACCACGTCGCCGTCGCCGAACGCCGAGGCCAAGGTGCACGGCCTCATCGCGTCGGTGGCCGGCAATTCCATTCAGGTGACCAAGGAGGACAGCGGCACCGCTGCGGTGACGTTCACCTCGACGACCAAGATCACCGAGTCCGTTCCCGCCACGCTGACCGACGTAACCGCGGGCAGTTGCGTCACCGTGCGGCCAACCGACGGGACTCAGCCCGGCCAACCGGTCACCGCGGCGTGGGTCGGCGTCACCCAGTCGGTCAACGGCACCTGCCCCAAGCCCGCCGACCACGCGCCGGGCGCGGGAAGCACCCCGCCCCCCGGGCCGCCGCCGCCGGCCAAGGTCCGCGGGGCGGTGGGGTCGGTCACCGGTAACACCATCAACGTCACCGGCACCGATCCCAACGGCAACACGACGCAGACGCCGGTGACGGTCGACGACAAGACCAAGTACTCGAAGGAGTCCTCGTCGACCACCGACGCGATCGCCCCGGGCAAGTGCCTGGGCGCGAAGGGGACGCTGGACAACGGCGGCACGCTGCAGGCCACCAGCATTAAGTTGCGCCAGGCCGTCGACGGCAAATGTGGGAAGCCGTGGCAGGCCGGCCAGTCCGGGCAGCCCACCCCGTCCGGGCAGCCGGCCCCGTCGGGGCAGCCCACGCCGTCGGGACAGCCGGGCCGGTAGTCGCCCGCTGACGTCGGCTCGTGACCGACTGAGATCGTCATCACTCGCGGGGCGCGGTGTTAAGGCCGCGTCCCGCGGGTACCTTCGCGTGGGGCGGCAGGATCGGAGTACGACTGTGCCCACGCTTTCCCTCCAGGACCGACGGGCGCGCATTGCGCTCGGCGTCGTCATCGCCGTCGTCGCGCTGTGCGTGGCCATGTGTGGCTCCTCGCATGACGGCGCCACCAGCAGTGCTCCCCCGGCCGCGACCGCCGCGGGGCCCGGCGGGGCACCGACCGCCGCCCCGCCGCCGGCACCGCCACCCCCTCCGGTCGGCAAGGATTACGTCGAGGGCATGGTGCAGTCCAACTCCGACGACGTGGTGGCGCTGCGCACGCGGACCGGGTCCGCCACGGTGGGGTATGCACCCCAGACACGGGTCGTCGACGTCACCCCGGCGAACCTCTCCGACGTGACGCCCGGCAGCTGCGTCAACGTCCGCGCCACCCCGCAGAGCGCCGCCTCACCGGGCGCCATCACGGCGCAGGCGGTCACGATCATCGCCGCTACCGACGGCGGGTGTCCGCCGCCGGCCGGCTTCTACGGCACGGTCGCGTCGGTCTCGGGCACGACGATCGCGGTCCGCGGCCTCGGCCCCGCGGGACCTGGCGCCGCCACCGACGTGACCGTCACCGGGTCGACGTCGTATCAGCGGCAAACCCCGACGGACGCCCAGGCGATCACGGACGGCAAGTGCATCGGAGCGCAAGGGACCCAGGACGGCGGCGTGCTGCACGCGACGATGATCAGCGTGCAGACATGCCCGCCGATGGGCCGCCCGCACCACCATCTGCACCTGCCCCACCTTCATTTCCACCTCTAACGCGGACCGCCGGTCGAGCGTCACACCCACCGCACAGGCGGCCTACACCGCGCGCCTAGGAACTCCCCCGACCCTGAAAGCACGGGCCATCGACGCGCCCGCGCAACCACCTCTGGGGGGATCGTGAATACTGCACGCTCGTTGACACCACGGCTGACGCGGCTCGGCCTCCTCGCCGCCACGGGCGTCGCCGCCCTGTCCGTCGCCGCCTGTGGCAGTTCGAACACCGCCGCACCGTCGCAGTCCGCCGGCCCGACCGGTTCCACGACGGCGCAAGCGCAGGCGCCCGGCGGCAAGGGCAAGGTCGCCGGTCTCATCTCGTCGGTGTCCGGCGACGCCGCACAGGTGACACAACCGAACGGCAATGCCACAGTGGACTTTTCGGCCTCGACCGCGATCAGCGAGGTCACCCCGGCCGCCCTGCCCGACGTCACCGCCGGCAGCTGCGTCTCGATCCGGCCCACCCGAGACAACCCGCAGGCCGCGGCCGCGGTGCGCATCAGCCCCGCCGCTAACGGCACCTGCCCGCAGCCCAAGCAGCCGCCGAAACCGGGGACGCCGGGTGTCAGCGGCACGGTGGCCTCGGTCGCCGGCAACACCATCACGGTCAGCGGGTCCTCGCCGACCACCGTGACCGTCACCGACAAGACGCGCTACACCAAGCAGTCCGCCGCCACGACCCAGGCGATCACGCAGGGCAAGTGCCTGACGGCGCAGGGCAGCATCGGCGGCGGCGGGGCGCTGCAGGCGTCTCGCATCGAGCTGCGGCCGGCGCATGACGGCACCTGCGAGGGCGGCCCCCACCACGGGCACGGCGGCTAGCTGGCGCGCCGGAACCCGCGAGCCGGCCTCAGACGGTGAAGCCGAGGGCGCGCAACTGCTCGCGGCCGTCCTCGGTGATCTTGTCCGGGCCCCACGGGGGATTCCAGACCCAGTTGATGCGCAGGTCGTTGACCAGGCCGCTGCCGACCAGCGCGCTGCGGGACTGGTCCTCGATGACGTCGGTCAGCGGGCATGCCGCCGAGGTCAGGGTCATGTCGATCAGGGCGACGGTGCCTTCGTCGCCCTGCTCGACGTTCAGGCCGTAGACCAGCCCCAAGTCGACGACGTTGATGCCCAGTTCCGGGTCGACGACGTCGCGCATCGCCTCCTCGAGGTCGAAGAGAAATTCGTCGCTGGGTGCACTGGTTTCGCTCATGCTCGATCGCTTTCGTTGGTTGGTTCGGCACCGGCGCCGGCCTGAGCCAGCGCGTCCTTGAAGGCCATCCACCCGAGCAGCGCGCACTTCACGCGGGCCGGGTACTTCGCGACGCCGGCGAACGCGACGCCGTCGCCCAGCAGGTCCTCGTCCCCCTCGATGGTGCCGCGGGAGGACACCATCTCGCTGAAGGCGGTGACCGTCTTGAGGGCGTCGCCGACGCTCTTGCCGATCACCTGCTCGGTGAGCACCGACGTGGCCGCCTGGCTGATCGAGCAACCCTGCCCGTCGTACGAGACGTCGGTGACGGTCTCGCCGTCGTCGGACAGCGCGACGCGCAGGGTCACGTCGTCGCCGCACACGGGGTTCTTGTGGTAGACCTCGGCGCCGAACGGCTCACGCAGCCCGCGATGCTGCGGGTGCTTGTAGTGATCGAGGATCACGTCCTGATAGATCTGCTCCAGACGCAATGTCAGCCTCTCCCAAAGAATTTCAGCGCATGCTTGACGCCCGCCACCAAGCGGTCGACCTCGTCGGCGGTGTTGTAGACCGCGAACGACGCCCGCGCCGTGGCGGCGACGTCGAACCGGCGGTGCAGCGGCAGCGCGCAGTGATGCCCCACCCGCACCGCGACGCCGTCGTCGTCGAGCACCTGCCCGACGTCGTGCGCGTGCACGCCGTCGACGACGAACGACACCGGCGAGCCGCGGTTCTCCATCGAGGTGGGCCCGACGATCCGCACGCCCTCGATGCCGGCCAGCCCGTCGAGGGCCGCGGCGACCAGTTCGCGCTCGTGGTTCTCGACGGCGGCCATGCCGATGGCCCCGAGATAGCGTGCGGCCGCGCCCAACCCGACCACCTGGGAGGTCATCGGCGTGCCGGCCTCGAACCGTTGCGGCACCGGTGCGTAGCTGCTGACCTCCATGGTCACCGTCTCGATCATCGAGCCGCCGGTGAGGAAGGGCGGCAGCGCGGACATGAGCTCACGCCGGCCATAGAGCGCGCCGATGCCGTTGGGGCCCAGCATCTTGTGCCCGGAGAAAGCCCCGAAGTCGACGCCGAGCGCGTGGAAGTCGACCGGTTGGTGCGGCACCGACTGGCAGGCGTCCAGCACGGTGAGCGCGCCCACGGCCCGAGCGCGCGACACCAGCTCGCCCACCGGCGCCACCGCGCCGGTGACGTTCGAATGATGGCTGAAGGCAACGATTTTCACGCGCTCGTCGAGCTGCAGCGAGTCCAGGTCGATGCGTCCGGCGTCGGGTCCGTCGGACACAACCGAGTACCAGCGCAACGTCGCCCCGGTGCGCCGGGCCAGCTCCTGCCAGGGGACCAGGTTCGCGTGGTGCTCCAGCTCGGTCGTGACGATGACGTCACCGGGCCCGACGGAGTGCTCCGACCGGTCGTCGCCCAGCACATACGACACGAGGTTGAGGGCCTCGGTGGCGTTCTTGGTGAACACCAGTTCGTCGGCGTGCGCACCGACGAACGCCGCGATGTCGGCGCGGCCCTGCTCGTAGGCGTCGGTGGCCTCCTCCATCAGCTGGTGCGCGCCGCGGTGCACCGCCCCGTTGGAGGTCAGCAGGAACTCCCGCTCGGCGTCGAGCACCTGCAGCGGTCGCTGCGACGTCGCGCCGGAATCCAGGTAGGCCAACTGGTTTCCGCCCCGCATGACACGTTTGAGGATCGGAAAGTCGGCGCGGATCGCCGCGAGGTCCAGCTGCGTCGCCGTCATCGTTACACCCCCGTGGCGGCGGCCTGCGAGAAGCGGACGTAACCGTTCTGCTCGAGCTCGTCGGCCAGCTCGGGGCCGCCGGACTCGGCGATGCGGCCCGAGACGAAGACGTGCACGTGCTGCGGGCGGATGTAGCGCAGGATGCGGGTGTAGTGGGTGATGAGCAGCACCCCGCCGTTCTCCGCCTCGGCGTAGCGGTTCACGCCCTCGCTGACCACGCGCAGCGCGTCGACGTCCAGGCCGGAGTCGGTTTCGTCGAGGATCGCGATCTTGGGCTTGAGCAGTTCGAGCTGCAGGATCTCGTGGCGCTTCTTCTCACCACCGGAAAAGCCTTCGTTGACGCTGCGCTCGGCGAAGACGGGGTCGATTTCCAGCGAGCCCATCGCGGCCTTGACCTCTTTGACCCAGTGCCGCAGTTTCGGGGCCTCGCCGCGCACGGCGGTGGCCGCCGACCGCAGGAAGTTGGACACCGAGACGCCGGGCACCTCGACGGGATACTGCATGGCCAAGAAGATGCCGGCCCGCGCCCGCTCGTCGACGCTCATGGCCAGGACGTCCGCCCCGTCGAGCGTGATGGACCCGGAGGTCACCCGGTACTTCGGGTGCCCGGCGATCGCATACGACAGGGTCGACTTGCCGGAGCCGTTGGGCCCCATCAAGGCATGCGTCTCACCGGATTTCACGGTCAGGTCGACGCCGTTGAGGATGGGGATGTCGCGCTCGCCCTCGGCGCCGTTGGGGTTCTCGACGCTGACGTGCAGGTCTTTGATTTCCAGAGTCGTCATCAGGCTGTTGCTTTCGATTCGGTGATGGCCAATTCGTGTTCGATGGCCGTGGTCAGGCGTTCGCGGATCTCGGGGACCGCGATCTTGGAGATGATCTCGCCGAAGAAGCCGCGGACGACCAGCCGGCGGGCCTGGTCCTCCGGGATGCCGCGGGAACGCAGGTAGAACAGCTGCTCGTCGTCGAAACGCCCGGTGGCGCTGGCGTGCCCGGCGCCGACGATCTCGCCGGTCTCGATCTCGAGGTTGGGCACCGAATCGGCGCGCGCCCCGTCGGTGAGGACCAGGTTGCGGTTGATCTCGAAGGTGTCGGTGCCCGTGGCGTCGGCGCGGATCAGCACGTCACCCACCCACACGGTGTGCGCATCGGGCAGCGACGACTCCGAATCCCCTTGCAGGGCACCCTTGTACAGCACGTTGGACTTGCAGTGCGGCTGGGCGTGGTCGACCAGCAGCCGCGATTCGAGGTGCTGGCCGGCGTCGGCGAAGTACAGGCCCAGCAGCTCGGCGTCCCCGCCGGGGCTGGAATACCGCACGTTGGCCGTCAGCCGCACCACCTCGCCGCCCAGGGTGACGGCGACGTGGCGCAGCACCGCATCCTTGCCGAGCTTCGCGTGGTGCGCGCTGACGTGCACCATGTCGTCGGCCCAGTCGGCGAGCCACACCACGGTGAGCCGGGCGGCGTCGCCGACGAGCAATTCGACGTTGTCGGCGTAGGTGCCGCCGCCGCGCAGGTCGATGACCACCACCGCCTCGGCGAGCTCTTCGACCCGGACCTGCAGATGCCCGTAGGCCACCGCGCCCGCACCGGGGCCGGTGACCGTGATCGTCACCGGCTCGGCGATCTGGGTGTCGCGAGGCACGGTGACCAGCGTGGCGGAGTCGAAGGACGAGAATGCTTGTGCGGCAACACGATCGGTGGGCGCGCCGCCCTGGCCCAGGCGTTCGTCGCCGCGGCGCACGGTTTCGACACGCAGGCCGGGATGGTCACCGACCGCGATCTCGGCCGCCCCGGTGGCGGCGGCGGACCCGTCGTGCAGGCCACGCAGGCGCCGCAACGGGGTGAACCGCCAGATCTCGTCGCGGCCGTGCGGGACCTCGAACGCGTCGACGTCGAAGGAGGCGAACAGCTCCCCCTTGTTGGCGGCGGCGAGGGTCGAACCCTCAACCGCCTCAGTCAATCCCGTCACTAGCCGACCGCGCCTTCCATCTGCAGCTCGATCAGCCGGTTGAGCTCGAGCGCGTACTCCATGGGCAGTTCCTTGGCAATCGGCTCGACGAAGCCGCGCACCACCATGGCCATCGCCTCGTCCTCGGTCAGCCCGCGGCTCATCAGGTAGAACAGCTGGTTGTCACTCACCTTCGAGACGGTGGCCTCGTGGCCCATCGTGACGTCGTCCTCGCGGATGTCGACATACGGGTAGGTGTCGCTGCGGCTGACCGTATCGACCAGCAGCGCATCGCATTTCACGCTGGACC
This sequence comes from Mycobacterium sp. E2462, assembly GCF_001672685.1. Lineage (NCBI taxonomy): Bacteria > Bacillati > Actinomycetota > Actinomycetes > Mycobacteriales > Mycobacteriaceae > Mycobacterium > Mycobacterium sp. E2462. The sequence continues at coordinate 14,665 of NZ_LZKC01000017.1, read as the reverse complement.
GCGAGCCGTGCGCGCCCTTGTTCACCTGGACGAGGCCGCGGTAGGAGGTACGCCCGCCGCCGCGGGCCACCGACTTGGACACGATGTTGCTCGACGTGTTGGGCGCCAGGTGCAGCATCTTGGCGCCGGTGTCCTGGTGCTGGTCCTCGCCCGCGAACGCGATCGAGAGCACCTCGCCCTTGGCGTGCTCGCCGGTCATCCAGACCGCCGGGTACTTCATGGTCACCTTGGACCCGATGTTGCCGTCGACCCACTCCATGGTGGCGCCGGCCTCGGCCCGCGCGCGCTTGGTGACCAGGTTGTAGACGTTGTTCGACCAGTTCTGGATGGTCGTGTACCGGCACCGGCCGCCCGGCTTGACGATGATCTCGACCACCGCGGAGTGCAACGAGTCCGACTTGTAGATCGGTGCGGTGCAGCCCTCGATGTAGTGCACGTAGGCGTTTTCGTCGACGATGATCAGCGTCCGCTCGAACTGGCCCATGTTCTCGGTGTTGATCCGGAAGTAGGCCTGCAGCGGGATGTCGACGTGCACGCCGGGCGGGACGTAGATGAACGAGCCGCCACTCCACACCGCGGTGTTGAGCGCGGAGAACTTGTTGTCCCCGGCCGGGATCACGGTGCCGAAGTACTGCTGGAAGATCTCCGGGTGTTCGCGCAGGCCCGTGTCGGTGTCGAGGAAGATGACGCCCTGCGCCTCGAGGTCCTCGCGGATCTGGTGGTAGACCACCTCGGACTCGTACTGCGCGGCGACACCGGCGACCAGGCGCTGCTTCTCGGCCTCCGGGATGCCCAGCCGGTCATAGGTGTTGCGGATGTCCTCGGGCAGGTCCTCCCAGCTGGCGGCCTGCTTCTCGGTGGAGCGCACGAAGTACTTGATGTTGTCGAAGTCGATGCCCCCGAGGTTGGAGCCCCACCCCGGCATGGGCTTGCGGTCGAAGATGCGCAGCGCCTTGAGGCGGGTCTGCAGCATCCACTCGGGCTCGCTCTTCTTCGCCGAGATGTCGCGGACCACCGCCTCGGACAACCCGCGCTGGGCGCTGGCGCCCGCGACGTCGGAGTCCGCCCAGCCGTAGCCGTACCGGCCCAGGGAGGCGATGGCCTCTTCCTGGGTCATCGACTCGCCGGACTTCTCGGGCGTGAGAGTCATGGGGACGCTCCTTTGATGCTCGTGTTTGACGGCGCGGGCTGCGCGCCGCGTGCTGCTAGGTCGTGCTGGGTGCGGGCGCCAGCGGTACGTGCGTGGTGCACGCGCAGTCGCCGTTGACGATGGTCGCCAACCGCTGCACATGCGTGCCCAGCACCTCCGCCATAGCTTGGCGCTCCGCGTCGCACAGCTCCGGGAATTCCTCGGCGACGTGCGATACCGGGCAGTGGTGCTGGCAGATCTGCACGCCGTGGATCGGCCCGCCGACCCGCGTCGTGGTGGCCACGTAACCGGCCTTGGTCAACGCGCCGGCCACCCTCTCGGCCGCCGCCTCGACGTCGGCCTCGGCGGCGCTGTCGGCCGGCGCGACATCCGCCAGGATCGTGTCGATGCGCTGCCGCGCGAACGCCTGCACCGCCGTCTCACCGCCGATCTCGCGCAGCTGCCGCATGGCCGCGGCGGCCAGATCGTCGTAGGCGTGCCCCAGCTTGGCACGACCGGCGGCGGTCAGCCGGAACCGCTTGGCGGGACGCCCGCGGCCGGCCTGCTGCCACGCCGCGGCGGGCACCGACTCGGCGTCACCCGCGTCGGTCATGGCGTCGAGGTGGCGCCGCACACCGGCGGCGGCCAGGCCCAGCCTCTCGCCGATCTCACCCGCCGTGATCGAACCGGACTCCAGCAGCAGACGCACGATGGCGCGCCGCGTCTGCCCGTCCGCCGCGCCCACCGCGGCGGCATCGGGGCCGGTTCCGATTTTCACAACACCAGTGTGACGCAATTCCGCACGCCGGTCTAGCAAGGGTGCCCTGCCTAGGCGTTGCACTGGTCACACCGACCCGCGATCTCGCCGGGGCTTACGCTGCTGGGATGGCAGTCCGCCACCACACGCTGAGCTCGTCGATCGCCAGCTTGCACGGCGACGAGCAGGCGGTGGGGTCGCCGCTCAACGGTACCGAGCTCACCGCGCTGCAGCGCACGCGCCTGTTCGGGGCCAGCGGCACCGTGCTGATGGCGATCGGCGCGCTGGGCGCCGGGGCGCGCCCGGTGGTGCAGGACCCGACGTTCGGGGTCCGGTTGCTCAACCTGCCGTCGCGCATCCAGACGGTGTCGCTGACCATGACGACGACCGGCGCGGTGATGATGGCCTTGGCCTGGCTGATGCTCGGCCGATTCGCGCTGGGCCCCAGGCGGATGTCGCGCGGCGAGCTGGATCGCACGCTGCTGCTGTGGACGCTGCCGCTGCTGATCGCGCCGCCGATGTACAGCAAGGACGTCTACTCCTACCTGGCCCAGAGCCAGATCTCCCTGGAGGGGCTGGACCCGTACCGGGTGGGCCCCGCGTCCGGGCTCGGGCTGTCACATGTGTTCACGCTGTCCGTGCCGACGCTGTGGCGCGAGACGCCGGCGCCCTACGGCCCGCTGTTCTTGTGGATCGGGCGGGGCATCTCGGCGCTCACCGGCGAGAACATCGTCGCCGCCGTGCTGTGCCACCGGCTGGTGGAACTGCTGGGCGTGGGACTGATCGTGTGGGCGACGCCGCGGCTGGCGCGGCGCTGCGGCGTCGCGGAGGTCAGCGCGCTGTGGCTGGGGGCGGCCAACCCGCTGCTGATCATGCATCTGGTGGCCGGGGTCCACAACGAGGCGCTGATGCTGGGCCTGATGTTGGCCGGCGCCGAGTTCGCGCTGCGCGGCATCGACGCCCCGCACCTGTGGCCCGCGTCCTGGCGGCCCGGCCCGGACTGGGAGCCGCTGGGCATGCTGGTCGCCGGCGCGATCCTGATCGTGCTGTCGTCGCAGGTCAAGCTGCCCTCCCTGTTGGCGCTCGGGTTCGTCACGATGGCGTTGGCCCACCGGTGCGGCGGCACGCTGCGCGCGCTGCTGGTGGCGGGCGCCGCGATGACGGGGCTGACCCTGGCGGTGATGGCCCTCGTCGGCTGGGCCAGCGGACTGGGCTTCGGCTGGATCTACACGCTGGGCACCGCCAACGTGGTCCGCAGCTGGATGTCCCCGCCGACCCTCCTGGCGCTGGGCACCGGCCAGGTCGGCATCCTGCTGGGCTTGGGCGACCACACCACCGCCGTGCTGGGCCTGACCCGCGGCATCGGTGTGTTGATCATCACGGTCATGGTGGCGTGGCTGCTGTTGGCCGTCTTCCGCGGCCGGCTGCACCCCATCGGCGGGCTCGGCGTCGCGCTGGGCGTCACGGTCCTGCTGTTCCCCGTCGTCCAGCCGTGGTATTTGCTGTGGGCCGTCATCCCGCTCGCCGCCTGGGCCACCCGCACCGGCTTCCGGGTGGCGGCCATCGTGATCAGCCTGGTCGTAGGCATTTTCGGCCCCACGGCCAACGGCGACCGCTTCGCGCTCTTCCAGATCGTCGACGCCACGCTGGCCAGCACCGCCATCGTCGTCGTCCTGATCGCGCTGACCTACACCCGGTTGCCCTGGCGACGCCTGCAGTCCAAGCCGGCGGACGCCGGTACGCCGGGCGCCGACGCGGCCCCGCCGGCACCGGCGCCGACCCCCACCGCGGCGGCCGCCCCGGACGCCTACGCTGATTCCACGTGAGCTCAGACCCCCAATTCCCCGACGCGGTGGTGCGGCTGCGCGGGGTCAGCAAGCGATACGGGTCGACGAACGCCGTCAACAACTTCGACCTTGACGTGCACGCCGCCGAGGTGCTGGCTTTGCTCGGCCCCAACGGCGCCGGCAAGACGACCACCGTCGAGATGTGCGAAGGCTTCCTTCGCCCCGACGCCGGCAGCATCGAGGTGCTGGGTTTGGACCCGATCGCCGACAACGCCCGGCTGCGGCCGCGGATCGGCGTCATGCTGCAGGGCGGCGGCGGCTACCCGGCCGCCCGGGCCGGCGAGATGCTGGAACTGGTGGCCTCCTACGCCGCCGCGCCGCTCGATCCGGCCTGGCTGCTCGACGTGCTGGGCCTCACCGACGCCGCCCGCACCACCTACCGCCGGCTTTCGGGCGGTCAGCAACAGCGGCTGGCGCTGGCCTGCGCTCTGGTGGGCCGCCCGGAGCTGGTGTTCCTCGACGAGCCGACCGCCGGCATGGACGCGCACGCCCGGCTGCTGGTGTGGGAGCTCATCGACGCGCTGCGCCGCGACGGGGTGACGATCGTGCTGACCACGCATCAGCTCAAGGAGGCCGAGGAGCTCGCCGACCGGCTGGTGATCATCGATCACGGCGAGACGGTGGCCAGCGGCACACCGTCGGAGCTGACCCGCGCCGGCGCCAAGGACCAGGTGCGGTTCAGCGCGCCGCCGCGGCTGGACCTGTCGTTGCTGACCGCCGCGCTGCCCGAGGACTACAAGGCGACCGAGGTGACGCCCGGCGAGTACCTGGTCGAGGGCCCCGTCGACCCGCAGGTGCTGGCGACGGTGACCGCGTGGTGCGCGCAGATCGACGTGCTGGCCACTGACCTGCGGGTCGAGCAGCGCAGCCTGGAAGACCTGTTCCTGGAACTGACCGGCAGGAAGTTGCGGCCATGACCGACACCGACAGCACCGCCCCGGCGTTTCCCGCGGGCACCTTCGCCCCCGACCCGCGGCCCAGCGCGGTCCCGAAAATGCTTGCGGCGCAGTTCCAGCTGGAGCTCAAGCTGCTGCTACGCAACGGCGAACAGCTGCTGTTGACCATGTTCATCCCGATCACCCTGCTGGTCGGCCTCACGTTGCTGCCGTTCGGGTCGTTCGGCCACAACCGCGCCGCCACGTTCGTCCCCGTCATCATGGCCCTCGCCGTGATCTCCACCGCGTTCACCGGGCAGGCCATCGCCGTCGCCTTCGACCGCCGCTACGGGGCGCTCAAGCGGTTGGGGGCCACGCCGCTGCCGGTCTGGGGCATCATCGCCGGCAAGTCGATGGCCGTCGTCACGGTGGTGTTCTTGCAGGCGATCCTGTTGGGCGGCATCGGGTTCGCGCTGGGCTGGCGGCCCGCGCCGGCCGGCCTGGCCCTCGGCGCGGCGGTCATCGCGCTGGGCACGGCCGCGTTCGCGGCGCTCGGGCTGCTGCTGGGCGGGACGCTGCGGGCCGAGATCGTGTTGGCGGTGGCCAACCTGCTGTGGTTCGTCTTCGCCGGGCTCGGCGCGCTGACGGTGCAGACCGAGATGATCCCCACGGGGGTCAAATGGGCGGCCCGGCTGACGCCGTCGGGCGCGCTTACCGAGGCGCTGTCGCGGGCGATGGTGCTCTCCGTCGACTGGTTCGGGCTCACCGTCCTCGCGGCGTGGGGGCTGCTCGCCGCGCTGGGCGCGCGGCGCTGGTTCCGCTTCACCTGAGCCGCCCCGGCGCGACCGCTCGCCGAGATTGCCGCCATGGTCGCGGCGCGGCGGCAAGCGCAGCCATGACGGCAATCTCGTCGCAGCCGCCTTACTACAGGCCGTAGTTGCCGGTGGCCTACGATCGGGGCCGTGCCCGTCGGACGAACGCTGAGGCGGTTGGTGGACCTGCTCCCCGACCCCAGCCTGCGCGTTCAGCGGCTCATCGCCGCGGCGGTGGTCCTCACCCAGGGCGGGATCGCGGTCACCGGGGCGATCGTGCGGGTCACCGCGTCGGGCCTGGGCTGCCCCACCTGGCCGCAGTGCTTCCCGGGCAGCTTCACTCCGGTGGCCCACGCCGAGGTGCCCCGCATTCACCAGGCCGTCGAGTTCGGCAACCGAATGATCACCTTCGCCGTCGTGCTCGCCGCGGCGCTGGCGGTGCTCGCCGTGGTCCGGGCGCGGCGGCGCCGCGAGGTCCTCGTCTATGCCTGGCTGATGCCGGTGTCCACGGTGGTCCAGGCGGTGATCGGCGGCATCACCGTGCGCACCGGCCTGCTGTGGTGGACGGTCGCCATCCACCTGCTGACATCGATGACCATGGTGTGGCTGGCGGTGCTGCTGTTCGTCAAGATCGGCGAGCCCGACGACGGCGTGGCGCAGCGGCGGGTGCCCGTGGCGCTGCGCGCGCTGACCGGCCTGATCGGGCTGAACCTGGCCGCCGTCCTGGTCACCGGCACGCTGGTGACCGCCGCCGGGCCGCACGCCGGCGACCGTAGCCCCACCCGCACGGTGCCGCGGCTCAAGGTCGAGGTCGACACGCTGGTGCACGCCCACTCGTCGCTGCTCATCGCCTACCTGGCGCTGCTGGTCGGGCTGGGCTTCGGGTTGCTGGCCGTGCGCGCTGCGCGGCCCGTGCTGCGGCGGCTGGCGGTGCTGCTCGCCCTGGTGGTCGCCCAGGCCGGCGTCGGGACCGCGCAGTACTTCACCGGCGTGCCCGCCGCGCTGGTCGCGCTGCACGTCGCGGGCGCCGCGGCCTGCACCGCCGCCACAGCAGCCCTATGGGCCTCTCTGCGCATCGCGACGCGAGAGCGGGCCCAGCCCGAGCCGCTCGCAGGCTGATTCGACGGCCAGCGCGAACCGGCGCTGGCCGAGGTCGCGGGCGGCGTCGTCCAGCAGCCGCCAGCCCAGCGGCGGCGCGACGAGGTCCAGCCCGCTCACCCGGTCACCGCGCACGTCGACCCGGGCGCACAGCAGGTTCTCGGCGGCGCCGCCGAGGCGATCGGCGGCCGCCGCGAGGGCGGCCCGACCGAGGTCCCACACCGCGAAGTCCGGCTCCAGGGGCCGCGCGCCGGCGAATGCGTGCGACGGCTCGGCGGCCAGGAACACCAGCGCCATCTCTGAACCCCCGCCCTGCCCCGTCGGGACGCCCGCCACGGCGAGGTCGTCCAGGTACCGCTCGCCCAGATTCCAGACGACGGCGTCCGGCGGGTTGAGCAGGTTGGCCACCGACACGGTCCACGCCCGGAACTCGTCGAGCCGCCCGGCCCGGTCGGGGGCGTCCCGCAGGATCACCAGGTGGGCGTCCCGGGTCCGCGGGTCGTCCCAGGGCAGCCATCGGGCGTGCAGGCCCCGGCGCCGCAGCGCCGGCAGCAGGCCCGCGTCGTCGGCGTCACCGCCGGACCCGGCCAGCACGATGCGCGGATGGAAGATGTCCGGTCGGGCGAGTTTCATGCCCGGGCATGATAAGCACATGCACGCAATCGAAGTCAGCGAAACCGGCGGCCCCGAAGTCCTGCGCTACGTCGAGAGGCCGCAGCCCACGCCCGGGCCGGGTGAGGTGCTGATCAAGGCCGAGGCGATCGGCGTCAACTTCATCGACACCTACTTCCGGTCCGGCCAGTACCCCCGCGAGCTGCCGTTCATCCTGGGCTCGGAGCTCGCCGGCACGGTCGCGGCCGTCGGCGAGGGGGTGGCGGGCTTCGCAGTCGGCGAGCGGGTGGCCAGCGCGTCGGCCTCCGGCGGCTACGCGGAGTTCGCGACGGCGCCCGCGGCGCTCACCGCGGAGGTGCCCGACGGGGTGCCGTCCGACGTGGCCGCATCGGTGCTGCTCAAGGGGCTGACCGCGCACTACCTGGTCAAGTCGGTGTACCCGGTCAGCGAGGGCGACACCGTGCTGGTGCACGCGGGCGCCGGAGGCGTCGGCCTGATCCTCACGCCGTGGGCCAAGGCGCTCGGCGCGCGGGTCATCACGACGGTCTCGACCCCGGAGAAGGCCGACGTGTCGCGCGAGGCCGGGGCCGACGAGGTGCTCGACTACCCCGACGACCCGGCGGCGTTCGGGGAGCGGGTGCGCGCGCTGACGGACGGCGCCGGCGTCGCCGCGGTGTACGACGGCGTGGGGGCGACGACGTTCGACGCCAGCCTGGCCAGCCTCCGCGTGCGGGGCACCCTGGCGCTCTTCGGCGCGGCCAGCGGCCCCGTCCCGCCGTTCGACCCGCAGCGCCTCAACGCGGCCGGGTCGGTGTTCCTGACGCGGCCGTCGCTGGCCCATTTCATCCGCACGGCCGACGAGTTCCGCTGGCGGGCCACCGAACTGTTCGAGGCGATCGCCGGCGGGTCCATCTCCGTCGAGGTGGGCGGGCGCTACCCGCTCGCCGAGGCGGCGCGGGCCCACGAGGACCTGCACGGCCGCAAGACCACGGGCTCGGTCGTGCTGCTGCCCTAGAACAGGTGCGGCAGCGCGATCGCCGAGTCGACCGCCAACGCGCAAAACACCACGGCGAGATAGTTGTTCGACTGCAAGAACAACCGCAGTGGCTTGACAGGCTGGCCGGCCCGCACCCCGGAGTACAGCTGGTGCGCCATCGCCAGGAACCACACCCCGGCCAGCACGGCCACCGCCGCGTACAGCCAGCCCGTTGCCAGGGCCAGCATGAAGGTGGCCGCGACGGTCAACCAGGTGTAGATCAGGATCTGCTTGGTGACCTGCTGTTCGGTCGCGACGGCCGGCAGCATCGGGACCCCGGCCGCCTTATAGTCGTCCTTGTAACGCATAGCCAGCGCCCAGGTGTGCGGCGGCGTCCAGAAGAAGATGATCGCGAACATGACCAACGCCGGCCAACTGATGGTGCCGGTGACCGCGGACCAGCCGATCATCACGGGCATGCAGCCGGCCGCGCCGCCCCACACCACGTTCTGCGAGGTGCGCCGCTTGAGCAGCAGCGTGTAGACGAACACGTAGAACGCGATCGTCGCCAGGGCCAGCAGGCCGGACAGCAGGTTCGTCGTCCACCACAGCCACGCGAACGAGCTCACGGTGAGCACCAGGCCGAGGATCAGCGCGTTGCGCGTCGGCACGGCCGCGCGGGCCAACGGCCGGCGCGCCGTACGCTTCATCACCTTGTCGATGTCGGCGTCGGCCACGCAGTTGAGCGTGTTGGCGCCGCCCGCGGCCAGCATGCCGCCGATCAGCGTGTTGACGATCAGCAGGGGGTTCACCGCGCCACGGTGTGCCAGCAGCATCGCCGGGATGGCGGTGACGAGCAGCAGCTCGATGACCCGCGGCTTGGTCAGCGCCAGATAGGCCAGCACCGTGCCCCGGATCCGGCTCGGTAAGTGGCTCGGCGCGGCGCGCCCGCGAACTCTCACGCAATAACTCCTCGGGGTCGCAGCGGCGCGCAGCATCTACTACGCACGATGGTAGACCGCTTGCCGGCAATGGCCCGCCCGCGGGTGCCCACAGGCAGCTTTCTCCCAGAATCCCGAACTGAATGTTAACGGCTGACGGCCAACGCGTAATTTTCACACAGGCCGGTGGTGGGTACCCGAAAACCTGCACTGCAGAAGCCGGCGCTTCCCCACTAGGGTGGGATTGATCAGCTCGATGACCCCAAGGACTGAAGTCTGTGACGACACTCGAAGAGATCTCCACGCTGACCCAACCGCACCTTCCCGACGACTGGTCCGAGATCGACTCGGACGCCGTCAACACGATCCGGGTGCTGGCCGCCGACGCGGTGCAAAAGGTCGGCAACGGCCACCCCGGGACGGCGATGAGCCTGGCGCCCTTGGCCTACACCCTGTTCCAGCGGGCGATGCGGCACGACCCCAGTGACACCTACTGGCTGGGCCGCGACCGGTTCATCCTGTCCTGCGGGCACAGCAGCCTGACGCTCTACATCCAGCTGTACCTGGGCGGGTTCGGGCTGGAGCTCTCCGACATCGAGGCGCTGCGCACCTGGGGCTCCAAGACCCCCGGCCACCCGGAGTTCCGCCACACCAAGGGCGTCGAGATCACGACGGGCCCGCTGGGCCAGGGCCTCGCGTCCGCGGTCGGGATGGCGATGGCGGCCCGCTACGAGCGTGGCCTGTTCGACCCGGACGCCGCGCCGGGCACCAGCCCGTTCGACCACTTCATCTACGTGGTGGCCTCCGACGGGGACATCGAGGAGGGCGTCACCTCCGAGGCGTCGTCGCTGGCCGCGGTGCAGCAGCTGGGCAACCTCATCGTGTTCTACGACCACAACGAGATCTCGATCGAGGACGACACCAACATCGCGCTGTGCGAGGACACCGCCGCGCGCTACCGCGCCTACGGCTGGCACGTGCAGGAGGTCGAGGGCGGCGAGAACGTGGTGGGCATCGAGGAGGCCATCGCCAACGCGAAGGCCGTCACCGACCGGCCGTCGTTCATCTCGCTGCGCACCATCATCGGCTATCCCGCGCCCAAGCTGATGAACACCGGCAAGGCGCACGGCGCCGCGCTGGGCGACGAGGAAGTGGCCGCCGTCAAGGAGATCCTCGGCTTCGACCCCGAGAAGAAGTTCGAGGTCCGCGACGACGTCATCGCCCACACCCGCAAGCTGGTCGACCGCGGCAAGGAAGCGCACGAGAAGTGGCAGGCCGACTTCGACGCCTGGGCCGAGCGTGAGCCGGAGCGCAAGAAGCTGCTGGACCGGCTGACCGCCGAGGAGCTGCCCGACGGTTGGGACGCCGACCTGCCGCACTGGGAGCCCGGCTCCGACGCGATGGCCACCCGCAAGGCGTCCAACGAGGTGCTCAACGCGGTGGGACCGAAGCTGCCGGAGCTCTGGGGCGGCTCGGCCGACCTGGCGGGCAGCACCAACACCACCATCAAGGGCGCCGATTCCTTTGGGCCGCCGTCGATTTCGACCAAGGACTACACCGCCCACTGGTACGGCCGCACCCTGCACTTCGGGGTCCGCGAGCACGCGATGGGCGCCATCCTGTCCGGCATCGTGCTGCACGGCCCCACCCGGGCGTACGGCGCCACCTTCCTGCAGTTCTCCGACTACATGCGCCCGGCGGTGCGGTTAGCGTCGCTGATGGACATCGACACCATCTACGTGTGGACGCACGACTCGATCGGGCTCGGCGAGGACGGCCCGACGCATCAGCCGATCGAGCACCTTGCGGCGCTGCGCGCCATCCCGAACCTGTCGGTGGTGCGCCCGGCGGACGCCAACGAGACGGCCTACGCGTGGCACACCACGCTGGCCCGCGGCAACGGCAGCGGCCCGGTCGGTTTGATCCTGACCCGCCAGGGCGTGCCGGTGCTCGAGGGCACCAGCCGTGAGGGCGTCGCCCGCGGCGGCTACATCCTCGGCGACGCCGGCGGCGACGAGCCCGACGTGGTGCTGATCGCCACCGGCTCCGAGGTGCAACTGGCCGTCGGTGCGCAAAAACTGTTGGCGGACAAGGACATCACCGCGCGCGTGGTGTCCATGCCGTGTGTGGAGTGGTTCGAATCGCAGCCGGAGGAGTACCGCGACAGCGTGCTGCCCCCGTCGGTGTCCGCCCGGGTGGCGGTCGAGGCCGGCGTCGCGCAGCCCTGGCACAAACTGGTCGGCGACACCGGCAGGATCGTGTCGATCGAGCACTACGGAGAGTCCGCGGACGACAAGACGTTGTTCCGGGAGTTCGGTTTCACCCCCGAGGCCGTCGCCGATGCCGCGGAGCAAGTAGTCGACAACTAGAAAGGGTGGTCTCATGACCAGTCAAAACCCCAACCTGGCGGCACTGTCCGCAGCGGGCGTCTCCGTGTGGCTGGACGACCTGTCGCGCCAGCGGCTGCAGTCGGGCAACCTCCAAGAGCTCATCGACACGAAAAGCGTTGTCGGAGTAACGACTAACCCGTCGATCTTCCAGAAGGCCCTGGCCGAGGGCGACTCATACGAGGGCCAGATCACCGAGCTGGCCGAGCGCGGCGCCGACGTCGAGGCCACCATCCGCACGGTCACCACCGACGACGTCCGCAACGCCTGCGACGTCTTGAAGCGGGAGTGGGAGGCGTCCGACGGCGTGGACGGCCGGGTCTCCATCGAGGTGGACCCGCGACTGGCGGCCGAGACGGACAAGACCACCGCCCAGGCCGTCGAGCTGTGGAAGATCGTCGACCGCCCGAACCTGTTCATCAAGATTCCGGCCACCAAGGCGGGCATTCCGGCCATCGCCGCCGTTCTGGCGGAAGGGATTTCGGTCAACGTCACGCTGATCTTCTCCGTCGAGCGGCACCGTCAGGTGATGGACGCCTACCTCGAAGGTCTGGAGAAGGCGCGCAAGAACGGCCACGACCTGTCCAAGATCCATTCCGTCGCATCGTTTTTCGTCTCACGGGTAGACACCGAAGTGGACAAGCGGCTGGAAAAGATCGGCTCCGACGATGCCAAGGCGCTGCTCGGCCAGGCCGGGGTGGCCAACGCCCGCCTGGCGTACGCGGCCTACCAGGAGGTGTTCGAGGGCGGCGAGCGCTTCGAGGCGCTCAAGGCCGACGGCGCCCGGGTCCAGCGTCCGCTCTGGGCGTCGACGGGTGTCAAGAACCCGGACTACTCCGACACCCTCTACGTCACGGAGCTGGTCGCCCCGAACACGGTGAACACCATGCCGGAGAAGACCATCGACGCGGTCGCCGACCACGGTGAGATCAAGGGCGACACGGTCACCGGCACCGCCGACGCCGCGCAAGAGGTGTTCGACAAGCTCTCGGCGCTCGGCATCGACCTGACCGACGTCTTCAAGGTGCTGGAAAACGAGGGCGTGGAGAAGTTCGTCGATTCCTGGAAAGAATTGCTGGAGGAAACCCAGAAACAGCTGGACTCCGCCGCCAAATGAGTTCTGCTCGCACCGCGCCCGACTGGCGCAATCCGCTGCGGGACAAGCGAGACAAGCGACTGCCGAGGATCGCCGGCCCGTGCGGCATGGTGATCTTCGGCGTCACCGGCGACCTGGCCCGCAAGAAGGTGATGCCGGCCATCTACGACCTGGCCAACCGCGGGCTGCTGCCGCCCAGCTTCTCGCTGGTGGGCTTCGCCCGCCGGGACTGGGAGACCCAGGACTTCCGCAAGGTGGTCTACCAGGCCGTCAAGGAGCACTGCCGGACCCCGTTCCGGGAGGAGAACTGGGAGCGGCTGGCCGAGGGATTCCGTTTCGTCCCAGGATCTTTCGATGACGACGAAGCCTTCGGCCGGCTCGCCGAGACGCTGGACAAGCTCGACGCCGAGCGGGGCACGGGCGGCAATCACGCCTTCTACCTGGCGATCCCGCCGAAGTCGTTCCCGGTGGTGTGCGACCAGCTGCACAAGTCCGGTCTGGCGCGCCCGCAGGGCGACCGATGGAGCCGGGTGGTGATCGAGAAGCCGTTCGGGCACGACCTGGAGAGCGCGCAGGCGCTGAACAAGGCCGTCAACGCTGTCTTCCCGGAGGAGGCGGTGTTCCGGATCGACCACTACCTCGGCAAGGAGACGGTCCGCAACATCTTGGCGCTGCGCTTCGCCAACCAGCTGTTCGACCCGATCTGGAACTCGCACTATGTCGACCACGTGCAGATCACCATGGCCGAGGACATCGGCCTGGGCGGACGCGCCGGTTACTACGACGGCATCGGCGCGGCGCGCGACGTCATCCAGAACCACCTGATGCAGCTCCTGGCGTTGACCGCGATGGAGGAGCCCGTCAGCTTCAATCCCACTGCGCTGCAGACCGAGAAGATCAAGGTGCTCTCCGCCACGCACCTGGCCCAGCCGCTGGACGAGACCACCAGCCGCGGGCAGTACACCGCGGGGTGGCAGGGCGGGGAGAAGGTCGTCGGACTGCTCGACGAGGAGGGGTTCGCGAAGGACTCCAGCACCGAGACGTTCGCCGCCATCACCCTGGAGGTCGACACCCGCCGCTGGGCGGGCGTGCCCTTCTATCTGCGCACGGGAAAACGGTTGGGGCGCAGGGTCACCGAGATCGCGCTGGTCTTCAAGCGGGCGCCACACCTGCCGTTCGACGCGACGATGACCGACGAGCTGGGTGCCAACGCGATGGTGATCCGGGTGCAGCCCGACGAGGGCATCACGCTGCGGTTCGGCTCCAAGGTGCCGGGCACCGCGATGGAGGTCCGCGACGTCAACATGGACTTCTCCTACGGCTCGGCGTTCACGGAGGAGTCACCCGAAGCCTACGAGCAGCTGATCCTCGACGTGCTGCTGGGTGAGCCGTCCCTGTTCCCGGTGAACGAAGAGGTCGAATTGGCTTGGGAGATACTGGATCCCGTCCTCGAGAATTGGGCCGCCGACGGTAAGCCCGAACCGTACGAGGCGGGCACCTGGGGCCCGGACTCGGCGTTCGCCATGCTGCGCCGCACGGGGCGGGAATGGCGGCGCCCGTGATTCGCGCCGGCGACGATGCAGAGCGAAGCGATGGGGAGGAGCGGCGCCCGTGATTATCGACATGGCGGACACCACCACCACCGCGGTCAACAAGAAACTCGACGAGCTGCGGGAAAAGGTCGGCGCGGTGACGATGGGCCGGGTCCTGACGCTGATCATCGCGCCGGAGAACGACGCCATCCTGGAGCAGTCGCTGGAGGCGGCGAACAACGCCAGTCACGAACACCCCAGCCGGATCATCGTCACGATGCGCGGCGACCCGTACGCCGACAAGCCGCGGCTGGACGCGCAGCTGCGCGCCGGCGGCGACACCGGCGCCAGCGAGGTGTTGATCCTCAACCTGTCCGGCCCGCTGGCCGGACACGCCGCCAGCGTGGTCACCCCGTTCCTGCTGCCCGACATCCCGGTGGTGGCGTGGTGGCCCGACATCGCCCCGGCCCAACCGGCCCAGGATCCGTTGGGCAAGTTGGCGATTCGCCGGATCACCGATGCCACCAACGGTGTCGACCCGCTGTCGGCGATCAAGAGCCGGCTGTCGGGCTACACCGCCGGGGACACCGATCTGGCGTGGGC
>NZ_LZKC01000016.1:0-7361 GCF_001672685.1 Mycobacterium sp. E2462 | reverse complement strand
TGGCGATCCGTGGGACCCCGAAACCGAGCCCAGCGCAGAGGATTTCGTCGACCCCGCCGCCCTCGATCGCATGGCCGATCTCATCGACGGTGAGGCCGATGATGTCGCTAAACAGCTGCGCGAACCCCGCCGCCGGATTGCGTTCGATCAGGCCGATGTCGCGCTCCAGGGTTTCCGGAATCTCCAGGAAGCGGTTGATCCACCAGCTCAGGTCGTACGGGTCACCGGAATCGTCGTCGACGATGTCGAGCGGGCCGCTGTCACCGCTGTCCGAGGCACTGTCGGCGTTGACGATCTGCGGCGCCGGATCGGTTTGCGGCGTCGCGGCGAGCGCGGACGTGGCGACCGCCTGATACGTCGTCATCGTGGTGGCCGCCTGAGTCCACATCCGCGCATACTCGGCCTCGTTGACCGCGATGGGAATCGTGTTGATGCCGAAGAAGTTCGTCGCCACCAAGGCCCCGTGCACGGCGTGATTGCCGGCCAGCTCCGGCAAGGTCGGCATGGCGGCCAGCGCCGTGGTGTAGGCGGTGGCCGCAGCCTCGTGCTCGGTGGCCGCGGCCGCGCTGTTGGCGCTGGCCCGCGTCAGCCACACCAGATAAGGCACGTGAGCCGCGACGTACCGGTCGGCGGTGGGGCCGTCCCACGCGCCGCCCTGAACGGCGGCCAGGGTCTCGCCGAGTTCGTCGGCCACCGAGGCATAGGTCTCGCTCAACGCCGTCCATGACGCGGCCGCGGCCAGCAGGCTACCGGGCCCGGGGCCGCTGCTGAGCAACGTGGAATGCACCTCCGGCGGGAAGGCCATCCACACCGGCGCAGTCATGCGCGCGCGCCGGCCCGCGGGGGTCCCGCAGCCAGTTCACGAACTATTTCTTCCCGAACGCGTGGCATCACGCCAGGACTCCTCGCCGAGTGAGACCAGTGATGACAGGCCGGGCGACGGCGCGCCAGTCAGCCCGTCAATGGTCGGTTGGCGGGGCGAAAAAGTTCCCGCAAGCGGTCAGTTCAGGGGAAACTCACGACGACCGGACGTACGGTCTCAGCCCTTAACCGCGCTCACCAGCGTGTTCCGCGCGATCATCGGGCCGGCCTCCGTGTCCGGGCCGGGCACCGGGCGGCCGACCTGGCGCAGATAATCGGCCAACGGCGTGCCGACTGCTTTCCAGCCTCGGGTGCTGAACCAGTCGGCGGCCGGGGCGATCCGTTCGTTGTAAACCAGCTGGAAGAAGACCCGCCCCTCACCGCGGGCAATGGCCTCGCGTTCCTCGGCGAGCGCGGCCTCGAAGGCTTCGTCGGGCATGGGTGCGCCGTCCTCGACGGCCACATGGCTACCGGGTACGGCCAGGCTGTCGATCCCGGTGAAAAGCTGCTCCTGAGCGTCGGCCGGGAGATAGATGAGCAGCCCCTCGGCGATCCACGCCGAAGGCTTGCCGGCATCGAACCCGTTGTCGCGCAATGCCTGCGGCCAATCGTCACGCAGATCGACGGCGATCTCACGGCGCTCGGCGCGCGGCGTGGCACCGACACCGGCCAGCACCTCGCGTTTGAAGTCGAGGACTTGCGGCTGGTCCAGCTCGAAGATGGTCGTACCGGCCGGCCAATCCAGGCGGTAGGCACGTGAGTCCAGCCCGGCCGCCAATACGACGACCTGGCGGACACCGGCGTCGGCCGCCCGGCGGAAATACTCGTCGAAGTATTTGGTGCGAGCACCCTGGAAGTTCACGAAGTTCTCGCCGAAGTCGGTGGTCTTCAACTGGTGATCGGGAATCTTGCCGTCGAGCACCTCCGCCGCGGGGCCGCCGACGGCCCGGCAGAAGATTTCCGCGTACTCGTCGACGACCAGCGGGTCGGACTTCTGCGCCTCCAACGCCCGCGCCGTCGCGACGAACAGCGCGGTCGATCCGACGCTCGTTGTGATGTCCCAGGTGTCACCTTCGCTTCGCACCCGACCCACAGTACCGATGACCGGAATCAACCGCTTTCCCTGCCGCGCAACGGCACTGGCTAGCCGCCGTTCGAGCGGCGAACGCCCGGCGCCGGTCGGTCATCCTGTGCTTCGGTGCGGCTTCGCCAGTCGGCTCGGCCCCGACGACGTTTGCCGGAGCCATCGACCATCGAGCCGTCACTTGCCTGGTGCTGCGGCCGCAGCCGGTCAAGACCTTCCTCGACCGGAGCTGGGCCCACACGCACCACCACGTCACGCGCGAGCGCCCGGACGCCGGAATCCGTCGGCCGCTCGGCGCTTCGCCGAGCCCGCCATCAGTCGCTGCGCGGCCACGCCTGATCGCGCACCCGAAAGGCCTACCGCGCGGGCCCTTTACGCCTTAATGAAAATCATTATCATTAAGCGATGCCCTCTTCCAGCCGCCCACCCATTCCCGTCACCGTGCTTTCCGGCTTCCTCGGCGCGGGAAAGACCACTCTGCTCAACCACGTATTGGCCAACCGGGACGACCGCCGCGTCGCCGTGATCGTCAACGACATGAGCGAGGTGAACATCGACGCGGCGCTGGTCGCCGGGACCGGCCACCTGGACCGTACGCAGGAGAAGCTGGTCGAGCTGACCAACGGCTGCATCTGCTGCACCTTGCGGGAGGACCTCATTGAAGCGGTCGCCCGGTTGGCGGCCGAGGGCCGGTTCGACTACCTGCTGATCGAGTCGACGGGCATCTCCGAACCCATGCCGGTCGCCGCCAGCTTCAGCTGGGAATTCGACGACGGATTCAGCCTGAGCCAGGTGGCGCGGCTGGACACCATGGTCACGGTGGTGGACGCGTCGACGTTCCTGCCGGAACTGGCCCGCGGCGAGGCGCTGGCGGACCGCCACCTCGAGGCCGGCGACGGCGACCCGCGCACTATCGCGGACCTGCTGGTCGACCAGGTGGAGTTCGCCGACGTCATCCTGCTGAACAAGACCGACCTGGCCACCGTTAAGACCAACACCATGGTGGCGGCAACGCTGCGCCGCCTGAATCCGTCGGCCAAGATCGTGCGCACTGACCACGGTCGGGTGGCGTTGCCGGAGGTGCTCGACACCGGCCTGTTCGATCCGGACCTGGCCGCCGGGTCCCCGGGGTGGGACCAGGAGATCGCCGGTGGGCACGTTCCCGAGACCCAGGAATACGGCATCGGCAGCGTGACCATCCGCGCGCGGCGGCCCTTGCACCCGCAACGCCTGCACGCGGCGCTCGCCGAGCTGCAAGGCGTGTTGCGCAGCAAGGGATTTTGCTGGATCGCCAGCCGGCCCGACCTGCTGGCCGTCTGGTCTCAGGCCGGCCCCAACCTGACGATCGAGCCGGCGCAGTATTGGTCCACCGCCGACTTCCGGCCTGGACAGGAGATCGTGTTCATCGGGGTGCGGCTCGACGGCGAGAAGGTGCTCGCATTGCTGCGAGCGGCCTTGCTGAGCGACGCCGAACTGGCCGAAGGCCCACGGCGATGGGCCTCCTACCCCGATCCGCTGCCGCGCTGGGACGTCGTCCACACGCACGCGAAGTGACGCCGGGGGACGCAGTGCATCGCCATCACCATCACCCGCACCCCCGGCCCGGCGACCATCGGTCCCGCCGCGAGATCGATCAGGCCATTGGGGCTCTCATGGGCATCCGGCGCTGTTCGGCGGAGGATGCGCTGCAAGAGATCGCACAAGCCGTGCACAGCACCGGAATCGGGATCGGTGGCGTGTCACGGGCGTTACTCGACACGGTCGCCGGCCCGGCCGAGCCGGGCGCAGGTCCGGCGCACGCGCATTGGGCCACCGTGCTGGCCCTGCCCGCGCGCGAGGCGCCACCCTGACGGGCCGGCCGGTGCGTCACTCGCGGGCGCGGCCGCCGTAGCGGCGGCGGAACTTTTCCACCTGGCCGGCGCTGTCGACGATGCGGCGGCTGCCGGTCCAGAACGGATGTGAGTCGGACGTCACCTCGACCACCACCAGCGGATAGGTTTGCACCCCATCCGGCGTCGGCCACTCGACGGTGCGCGAACTGGTGATGGTCGAGCGAGTCAGAAACATCGTCCCGGTGGTGGCGTCCTGGAAGACGACCGGGTGGTAATCGGGATGCACGTCGGGCTTCATAGGTCCCCCTTCTCGGTGTGGCCGGCCGCGTTGTCGGTGGCCTCTGCTCGGGCGTCGCAAGGGTCTTCGTGCCAGTCGCCGAACGGATCTTCGTAGCCGGGCCAGCGCTCCGGCGCCGCGAATTCCTCCTCGGTCAGCAGCGCGTCGCCCAGGGCGTCGAGGATGTCGGCGGCGTTCGCGCCGCAGACCAGCACCGTCATCGCCGTATGGCGGTCGCCGTAACGCTCATCCCAGGTCAGCTCGGCGAAGACGCGCCGCTCCGCGTCCACCTCGGCCAGCTCCGCGTCGGTGGCGGCGGCCAGCCACCTACCGGCGGAGTTGACTCGCAATCCCCCGCCGGCCGATTCCAGCCACATAGCGTGGTCGGCTTGAGTTGCCAGCCACAACCGTCCGCGGGTCCGGATGACACCGTCGAGCAACAGGTCCAGGCAGTCGTGCAGGCGCCGGGGATGAAACGGGCGGCGGGCGGAGAACTCGACCAGTCCGATCGGCCCGCGGGAATCCAGCGGTGGTTGCCCGGCCAGCAACCGGCCGTGCGGATCGTCGCTGCGGCCCTGGCGCGCATCGCGGTACAGGTTGCGCAGCGCGTTCTCGATCCCGTTGGCGCCGACACGGATCCGCGCGCGCGGCGCCAGCCGCCGCAGCACCGCGGCCACGAACGGCTCGGCCCGGTTGAGCACGACCACGTCGGCGAATTCCGCCTGTCCGACCACCACCTGAGCCTCGGTACGGCCGTCGTCGAGCTCGTCGTCGCCGCGGGCCTGGCGCAGCCACGTCGATGAATCCACGCATGTCACGACCGCGGCGATCGACACGTCCAGGGCCGCGGGTCCGTCGAGGTAACCCGGCGCCACGCGGACCCGCACGTGGTTGATGGCCACGCAGATCGGTTCGGGTTCCAACCAGGGCGCCAGGTGCACGACGATTCGCCGCACGTCGTCTCGGCGGTGCAATTGGCGCAGCAGGATCAACAGGTCGTTGCGGATCGTGCAGGACACGCAGCCGTGCGCGAGTTCCAAGCCGCACTCCGCGGTCGTCAGGACGCCACGCTGCAGGGCGACCGTCGTCCGGCGCACGACGTGGCCGTCGAAGCGATGCTCGACCACCAGCGTCCCCGGGGTGCGTAACAATTCGCCCACGACCGCGTCGGTGCTCTGTTGGCCGGCCACCAGGATGACGGGCGTCCGCATCGCACTCCTTATTGACAATGGTTTTCATCTGGACGGGATCTACGGTACCGTCTCCACCAGTCCTTGTCGAAAATCATTTTCAATAAGCAGAGGAGGATCGCGGTGTCCGCCCAATGCCAGGTCACCGGCCGCGAGCCGGGGTTCGGTAATTCGGTGTCGCATTCCCACCGCCGCACGCGCCGGCGCTGGTCACCCAATATTCAGGTCAAGACTTACTACCTGCCTTCGGAGGACCGCCGAATCCGGTTGCGCGTCAGCGCCAAAGGCATCAAGGTCATCGATCGCGACGGCATCGAGGCGGTCGTGGCCCGGCTACGCCGGGAAGGTGAGAAAATCTGATGGCGCGCAACGAGATTCGGCCGTTGGTCAAACTCCGGTCGACGGCAGGCACCGGCTACACCTACATCACCCGCAAGAACCGGCGCAACGACCCCGACCGGCTGGTGTTGCGTAAATACGACCCGGTGATCCGCCGACACGTCGAATTCCGCGAGGAACGCTGAGGATGGCCAAGAAATCCAAGATCGTCCGCAACGAGCAACGACGCGCCATCGTGGCGCGCCACGCCGAACGCCGCGCCGAACTCAAGGCCATCATCCGCTCGCCGGGCAGCTCCGATGCACAGCGGACCGCCGCGCAGGCCGAGCTGGCGCGGCAGCCGCGCGACGCCAGCGCGGTGCGACTGCGCAACCGCGACGCCGTCGACGGACGGCCGCGCGGGCACCTCCGCAAATTCGGGGTGTCGAGGGTAAGGATGCGCGAATTGGCCCATGCCGGAATGCTTCCCGGCGTGCGGAAAGCGAGCTGGTGATGCCAAAGAAAGCCCAGCGCACCCGTCGCCCCGCCCCGCCGGCGCGCTCGCCCAAAAGGAATCTCCTGACCAACCTGGGGTTGACCGCCGTCGACTATAAAGACACCGCAGCGCTACGCGTGTTCATCTCCGAGCGCGGCAAGATCCGCTCCCGCCAGGTCACCGGGCTCACCGTGCAGCAACAACGTCAGGTCGCGACCGCTATCAAGAACGCGCGCGAAATGGCCCTGCTGCCCTACCCCGGTGGCGTGCATTGACGTCCGCGCACAACGGTACCGACCGCCCCTTCACCGTCGTCGTCTGTGCCAGTTGCGTTGCCCAACAGGGGCTTTCGGTGATCGACGAACTGCGGCCCGCCATTCGGCGGTGCCCGCACAGCATGTTGGTCTCGGCCGCCTGCATGCTCGGTCCGCTGACGTGCGCGTCCCGCCCGACCGGGTGCGGTGTCATGGCCGTGGTGCAACCGTGCACCGACGACCGAGCGGCGTGCGGGCCGCCGCATTGGGTAGGCCCCATCGTCGACAGCGCGGGCGCCGCGGCGCTCGGTGATTGGCTGGCGCGCGGGCAGTGGGAAAGCTGTCCGGTGCCCGCGTCACTCGCGCGTCATCAGCAGTGGACCCGTGCCGCTGGAAGTAACTAGGGTCAGCGCGGATAGGCGTAGGGGTTCGGCGGGGCGCCGATGCGGGTCACCGCGGTGACCTCCAGCGTCGGGGTCGTCACGCCGTGCTGCTGCCGCGGCATCGGCTGGACCCGGCCCTGCACCCGAAGCCACGTGTTGTCCGGCAGGCCGGCGGCTCGGCCCGCGAGCGGTCCCCGCACGTGCAGGCGGGCCAGCTGGGCGTCGGCCGCGCAGCAGATGATCACGATGCGGCCGAGGTCGACGCCGTCGCGCTCGTTGAGCACGAAGCCGGTGACCGTGATGGTCCGATTCGTCAGCGAGCCGGTGGTGTCGTGAGCCACCCGCATCAGCACCTCCGGCAGCGACACCTCGGGCGCGGCGCCCGGCGGCAGCGGCGGATACGCCCGGTTCAAAACGTCGTTGGACACCGACGTCACGGCCGGGGCGGCGGCCGAGGGCCGTAGCGCGGGCGGCGTCACGAACATCAGCACCAGGACCGGGACGACGAGCAGCCACCCGATGCGGCCGCGGTGGGAGTGGCCATGGCCGTGTTCGTGGGCCGCGTCCTGGGCCGCCCCTGCCGCCCGGGGGGCGCCGCGCCGGATGTCACCGATGACCACGACCAGCGCGAGCCCGATGAGCAACACCGCCGACGCGACCAGCCAC
>NZ_LZKC01000015.1:0-2473 GCF_001672685.1 Mycobacterium sp. E2462 | reverse complement strand
GCGGGGGGGGGGGGGGGGCCCGCCGCGGCGGGCGCGGCGGCGGGGGGGGGCGGGGCGCCCGCCGGGGGGGGGGCGGCGGGCGCCCGCGACCGGGTGACGCTACTGCGTGCCTCACTGGACGCGGCGTGGCCGGACGGCCCGTTCGACCTGCTGGTGCTCAGCGAGGTCGGCTACTACCTGCAGGCGGAGGCGCTCGGCGCGACGCTGCGGCGGGAATGTCCGCGGCTGCTGCCGGGCGCCACCGTGGTCGCCGCCCACTGGCGGCACGACGTCGCGGACTACCCACTGACCGGCGACGAGGCACACGCCGTCATCGCGGCCACGCCGGGCCTGACACGGGTGGGGTGTTACCGGGACGACGACGTGGTGATCGAGGTGTTCGACACCGGTGACGGCCGGTCGGTCGCCGCCCGTGAGGACGTGCCGGGCGCGTGCTGAGCGGCGCGCGTCCGCGACCGGGAAAGTGGGTAGGCGAAGACCCATGCGGGTAGCGACTTTCAACATCCTGCACGGCCGAACCGTGGGCGACGGCGTCCACCTGGACCGGCTGCGCGACTGCGTGCGCCGCCTCGACGCCGACGTCCTCAGCCTGCAGGAGGTCGACTGTGACCAGCCGCGCTCGGAGCGCGCCGACCTCACCGCGGCCGCGGCCGAGGCGATGGGGGCCGTCGAACACCGCTTCGTCGCCGCCATTTCAGGCACCCCGGGGGCGACCTGGATGGCGGCCACTGGCCGGGAGCAGCCCGGTACCGCCGCCTACGGCATCGCGCTGCTGTCGCGCTACCCGGTGGACAGTTGGCAGGTGGTGCGGCTCCCCCGCATCCCAATGCGGTTCCCGATGTATCTCCCGGGCCCCAACCGGGTGATGGTGGTCGACGAGGAGCCGCGCGCGGCCGTCATCGCGCGGCTACGCACCCCGACGGGGGGCCTGACCGTCGCCAACACCCACCTGTCCTTCGTCCCCGGCTGGAATCGGCGCCAATTGCGCCGGCTCGTGCACGACCTGCGCGGGTTTCCGGGGCCGCGGCTGCTCACGGGTGACCTCAACATGACCCCGTCGACCGTGCAGCGCTGGTCGGGCATGCGGCCGCTGGCGGCGGCGCAGACGTTTCCCGCCGACAGCCCCAATCGGCAGCTCGACCACATCATGACCGACGACCCGGCGCTGCGCGGGCACGCCGTCGCGGCCGAGCCGATGTCCATCTCGGATCACCGGCCGCTCGTCGTCGACATCGAGCGGCACTGAGACGGTACTCAGCGGTCGCTGGGCGTCCCCATCGCGTGCACCAGCCGCCGGACGCGGTCGATCTCCTCGACCGAGGGCATCTCGTCGGTGACGCCGATGATCGCCACCCCGACATCGGCGCTGTCGACGCGGCGTCGCGTGGGCGCAAGCAGCCGCCGGGCGATGGCCGGGAGCTCGTCGTCGGCGACCCGCCGCGGCAACAGGGCCAGCAGCGGTGAGTACCCGAGGCTGGGCGCCCGGCCGGGGTAGCCGGCGCGCAGGAACGCGACGACGCTCGCGACTCGGTCGCTCAGGCCCATGTCTCACCTCGCTCACCCACCCACGCTGCGCGATGCGGGCAGTCAGGCCAGGGATAGCCCGGCGCGGCGATTTGAAACCACCGATCGTCGGTCGGCGGCGTTTCTGACACCCTACGCCGCAGGGGCCCGGCCCTCGCTCGGACCGGACCCCTGGCGGCGAAAAGTTACGCCGTATTGATTATTGATTGTCCTTCTGGCGCTCCTCGGCGGCCTTGGCGCCGGCCCGGGCGGATTCCGCCTCGGCTTCCTTCTTGCCGGCGTCGCGCTGCGCGTCGGCCTTGTCCTGCTGCGCCTGACCCTCCTCGACCAGGTCATCCTTGCCGAGGACGGCACCGCCGACCTCCTTGACCTTGCCCTTGATGCCCTCGACGCCGCCCTGCACCGCTTCCTGCGGACCGCTCTTGTCGTCCCCCATTGCCTGACCTCCTGGTCCCTGTGTTGTCGGGCGTGCGCCCGTTCGCGTAGGGCTTCCCCGTCGGCCCGCGATCAAACGGGGTCGCGGTGGCGGCCGTTCGGGTGCTCGCCTCCGCGTTTGACGGGAGAAACCCCGGGTAGCACTAGCGGCGATTGGGAAGCGGGTGCAGATGACGACCATCGCCGTGCTGGGGGCGACCGGAACCGCCGGGTCCCGGGTGGTGGCGCGGCTGAGGAGCCGCGGCGTCGCGGTGGTCGAGATCTCGCGGGCGCAGGGCGTCGACGTGGTCAGCGGGGCCAACCTGTCCCGTGCGCTGGACGGCGTCGACGTGGCGATCGACGTCACCAACCCGACGCCCCCGGACATCGGCATGGACATCGCCGAGACGCTGGTGACCGCCGCCCGCAACATCGTGAACGCGTGCGTAGAGCGGGCGGTCCGGCGGCTGGTGGCCGCCACCATGGCCGGCATCGAGGATCCCGCCTTCGACGGCTACCCCTACTGCGAGGCCAA
>NZ_LZKC01000014.1:0-12357 GCF_001672685.1 Mycobacterium sp. E2462 | reverse complement strand
CGCTCAGTCGCTCCGTAAAGCACTATGTCTAATTCGCGCGGCGTTGCGGTCACGGGCCCCGACGCCCCGCCGCCGGCCCCGATCAGGGCGTACAGCGTGAACTGGGACGCCATCGCGCAGTGCGAGTCGGGCGGTAACTGGGGAATCAACACCGGCAACGGTTTCTCCGGTGGCCTGCAGTTCACCTCGAGCACGTGGCACGCCAACGGCGGGTCGGGCTCGCCGGCGAGCGCGAGCCGCGAGGAGCAGATCCGGGTGGCCGAGAACGTGCTGCACTCGCAGGGCATCCACGCCTGGCCGGTCTGCGGCCGCCGCGGCTGACCTGCGTCGCCATCCGACGGCATGGCCGTCATCTGTTGAGAAGAAGCGCCGGGCCCTCGGGCCGGGCGCTTCTTCGCTGCGCGGATCGGCGTCTCAGGCGTCGGGTAGCGTCCGGTGCCGGTGCGGCGGGCGCCACATTCGGGTCGAAACCGACCGGCTCCGCGCTGGCGGTGGCCGACGGGATGGTCACGAGGGTGCCCGTGACCGCGGCGAGAATGAGCGTCTTGCGGACGTTCTTCAATATCTTTCCTTTCGCGGTGCGCGCGCCAAAGCAAGCCCACCGTGGTGGGCTGAAGTTGTGTGGTTACTGCGGAAGGGTGCTTCGGGACGTGCCTTCTCGTTCCGGCACGGCAGCGGCGGGCTCATTGCCCAGCGGGTCGTTACCCAGCGGCCATGGTCGGATACAGCCGACCGCGGCGCCGCTCACACGCGAGTTCCGTGGATTCAATTGTCGATTACTCATCGGTAACCCGTTTCGGGCTACCAGGGACCGTACGAGACGGCGCGCCGTCCGTCATCTTCGGAAAACCGACGTCTCGTTTCGGTAACGGCGTGATCACGACGCAATACCAAGGTAATTCGCGCAGGTCAGTCGCACCTTTTCGGATAGGCGGCGCGGATAAACCTTTTGACTTAACCGTGACTCGAATCACGGCCTTTTTGTGAGGTGGCACACGTTTACCGGCGGTGCTGTCGGCGTCAGACGGCCGCGACGCGAATTCGCCACTGCGGGAACGAAACCGGCGCAGCATAGCGGATGGGCTTGGCATCGGCCGGGTGCCACCCCCGGGCCAGCGGCCGGACCGCGCGTCGAATAAGGATGGGCCGAGTCACTTTTCACCACCGACGCGGTCCCCGGCGCTGTCTAAGTCAAACCAATTGATAAACAACACTTTTCGACCTATCGGCAGTGAAACTTGTTGTTTATCTGCACTTTCCGGAGGCTGCCGCTCACGGTTGTAGAGAAACACCTGATAGCGGAACGCGTTCCGCAACAATGGATTCCAAGCGCGAACGCCACCACGGCGTCACGATGCCGGGTGTCCGGAGGAGTGAAAACCACCCGCCAAGAGAGCGGGCGACGCGCAGAGAACGCTAGCCTTGCGGCTGGGCCAGGGCGCGCAACTCGGCCTCGGTGTTGACGTTGGTCAACGCCCGGGATTCCGCGGTCACGATGCGCTGGGTGTCCGAGGCGTCGGCCAGCGCGCGCATCTTGCGCTCACCGGCGGCGACCAGCGCGTCGACCCGGTCGGAAAGGTTGGTCCGATACACCGCGGCCAGGTAGTGGTCCTGACCGTCCCACGGCAGGACGACGTCGGCGCCGGTCTCCAGAGCCCGCCGGGTCAGGTCGTCGATGAGCTCGGCGACCAGAAAGGGCATGTCGACCGCGCAGACGAAGGCGAGCTGCGCGCCGGCGTCGGCGGCGGCCCGCAGCGCCCGGCCCGTGGCGGGCAGCGGCCCGAGTCCACGCAGCTCGTCGCGCAGCACGCGGGCGTTCAGCTCCGGTAGCGGTTGGCCCTGCGCGGCCATCACAAACACGGGATCGCAACGCTGGCTGAGGATCTCGACGACCCGCTCGACCATGGTGCCGGCCTGCGAGCCCGCGAAGGGCGCCGGCAGCGGGAGGCAGGCCTTGTCACGGCCCATCCGTCGTGAGGCGCCGCCGGCGAGTACCACCCCGGCGAGCGAGACTGCGTCGGCCACGATTCGGCTCCCTCTTAGTCGACGGTCCAGGTGTCGCGGCCGCGCAGCAGGGATTGCAGGGCGGCGGCGTCGTGCGGGGTCGAGGCCTGCGCGGCTTGCAGCTGCGAGCGGGCGGCGTCGTCGTAGGTGGGTCGGCTCACGTTGCGGAAGATGCCCAGCACGGTGTGCTCGAGGTTCTGATCGGACAGCCGCGACAACGCGAACGCGTAGGCCGAGTCGTCGGCATGCGCGTCGTGCACCACGATCTCGTCGACGGAGACGTCGGCCGTCTTGGCCACGTCGAGCCCGAAACCCGAACGGACGACGCAGTATTCGCCGTCGGCGCCGAAGGTGATCGGCTCGCCGTGGCGGATGTTGATCACCCGCTCCTCGGCGCCCTCCTTGCGCAGCGCGTCGAACGAACCGTCGTTGAAGATCGGGCAGTCCTGCAGGATCTCGACGACCGCGGCGCCGCGGTGACCGGCCGCCGCGCGCAGCACCTCGGTCAGGCCGGCGCGGTCGGAGTCCAGTGCGCGGCCCACGAACGTCGCCTCGGCGCCCAGCGCCAGCGACACCGGGTTGAACGGGTGATCCAGCGAACCCATCGGCGTCGACTTGGTGACCTTGCCCACCTCGGAGGTCGGCGAATACTGGCCCTTGGTCAGCCCGTAGATGCGGTTGTTGAACAGCAGGATGGTGATGTTGACGTTGCGGCGCAACGCGTGGATCAGGTGGTTGCCGCCGATCGAGAGCGCGTCGCCGTCGCCGGTGACCACCCATACCGACAGATCCTCGCGGGCCAGCGCCAGGCCGGTGGCGATGGCGGGGGCGCGGCCGTGGATCGAGTGGAAGCCGTAGGTCTCCAGGTAGTACGGGAACCGGCTCGAGCAGCCGATGCCGCTGATGAACACGATGTTCTCGCGGCGCAGCCCGAGGTCGGGCAGGAAGTTGCGGATGGTGTTGAGGATGACGTAGTCACCGCAGCCCGGGCACCAGCGCACCTCCTGGTCGCTGGTGAAGTCCTTGGCCTTCTGCGGCTGGTCCTCGGCCGACAAGGTCGGGACGCCGTCGTTCTTGGTCAGTCTGGCGGTCAAGCCGAGGTCTGCACCGATCAGGTCAGTCACGAGCGCCGCTCCTCTCCCCCGTAAGCGGGTAATGCCCCCCGTGCGCGGTCACCGGCGCGCGTCATGCGCCGGCTCCCACCGTCGCGGCCGCCATCCGGGCGACCATGGCCTTATCGTTCTCGATCTCCGCCAGCGTGCCGCCGAGCGCGGCGCGGATGACGCGCCCGATCTCGTCGGCCAGGAACGCGACGCCCTGCACCTTGCTGACGGACTGCACCTCGACGAGGTACTTGCTGCGCAGCAGCATGGCCAGCTGGCCGAGGTTCATCTCCGGCGCCACCACCTGCGGGTAGCGGCGCAGCACCTCACCGAGGTTGGCCGGGAACGGGTTGAGATAACGCAGGTGCGCGTGCGCCACCTTGATGCCCTTGCGCCGGGCGCGCCGGCAGGCCTCACCGATGGGCCCGTAGGAGCTGCCCCACCCGATCAGCAGCAACTCGGCGTCCCCGGTGGGGTCGTCGACCTCCAGGTCGGGCACGGCGATGCCGTCGATCTTGGCCTGCCGCAGCCGCACCATCAGGTCGTGGTTGACCGGCTCGTAGGAGATGTTGCCCGAGCCGTTGGCCGCCTCCAGCCCGCCGATGCGGTGTTCCAGGCCGGGGGTGCCGGGCACCGCGAATTGGCGGGCCAGCGTCTCGGGGTCGCGGGCGTAGGGCTGGAACGGCTCGTCGGGCTTGGCGAAGACGTGCTTGATGGGCGCCAGGTCGGCGACGTCCGGAATGCGCCAAGGCTCCGAGCCGTTGGCGATCGCGCCGTCCGACAGCACGATCACCGGCGTGTGGTAGGACACCGCGATCCGCGCGGCCTCGATGGCGGTGGCGAAGCAGTCCGACGGCGACCGCGGCGCCAGGACCGCCACCGGCGACTCACCGTTGCGGCCGTAGAGGGCCTGCAGCAGGTCGGCCTGTTCGGTCTTGGTGGGCAGACCGGTGGATGGGCCGCCGCGCTGCACGTCGATGACCAGCAACGGCAGCTCGGTCATGACGGCCAGCCCGAGCGCCTCCGACTTCAGCGACACCCCGGGGCCCGACGTGCTGGTGACGCCGAGCGCCCCGCCGTAGGACGCGCCCAGCGCGGCGCAGATGCCGCTGATCTCGTCCTCGGCCTGGAAGGTGAGCACATTGAAGTTCTTGTGTTTGGACAGCTCGTGCAGGATGTCCGACGCCGGGGTGATGGGGTAGCTGCCCAGCACCACCTGGATGCCGGCGAGCTGGCCGGCCGCCACGATGCCGTAGGCCAGCGCGGTGTTACCCGAGATCTGCCGGTACTCGCCGGACGGCAGAGTCGCCCGGGACACCTCGTAGGTGGTACCGAAAGCCTCGGTCGTCTCGCCGTAATTCCAGCCGGCCTTCAGCGCCAGCACGTTCGCCTCGGCCACGTCGGGCTTGCGGGCGAACTTCTCCCTGATGAACTTCTCGCTGGTCTCGATGGGCCGGCCGTACATCCACGACAGCAGGCCGAGCGCGAACATGTTCTTAGCGCGCTGGCCGTCCTTCTTGGAGGCGCCGATCGTTTCGACGGCACCGAGCGTCAAGGTGGTCATCGCGACGGAATGCACGACGTAGTCGGACAACTCGTCGGTCTCGAGCGGGTTCGCGACGTAACCCACCTTCGTCAGGTTGCGCTTGGTGAACTCGTCGGAGTTGGCGATCACCATGCCGCCGCGCGGCAGGTCCCCGATGTTGGCCTTGAGCGCCGCCGGGTTCATCGCGACGAGGACGTCGGGGCGATCCCCCGCCGTCAGGATGTCGTAATCGGCGATCTGGATCTGGAAGGAGGACACGCCGGGCAGCGTGCCTGCCGGCGCCCGGATCTCGGCGGGATAGTTCGGCTGGGTGGCCAGGTCGTTGCCGAAAAGCGCTGCCTCGGAAGTGAACCGGTCGCCGGTGAGCTGCATGCCGTCGCCGGAGTCCCCGGCGAAGCGAATGACGACTTGTTCCAGGCGCTGACGGCCGGATCCGTTGCGAGAAGCCCCATTCTGAGAATCAGACCCGGCTCCGCTGCCGTTCGGATCCACGTATCCGCCCTCCATTGGTTAACCGGACAGGCACTCCGCGTAGCTTCAGATTACGCGCCGTGGAAGTGACGCCTCGGCCCTTACGGTTTTATGTCACTGGCGGTACCAATTATGGCACTTCTTTAAGGTGTCTATGGACATCTCTTACCCGCAACGCGCGGTCAATATCGCCGTAAAACCCGAAGTCAGCGACCCGAAGCGGATCAGACCATACAAAGCTGTGTTGTTGATCACGTCGGCGCCGCGGCCACGACCGGCTGCCGACTCGGCGCCGTCTCTGGCATGGCGAACAGGTACAGCAGGAAGCCCGCACCGGCGAGGGCGCCGAGGAACGCGAACGCGGCGTCGTAGCCCGCGGCAACCACGATCGCGCCCGCGACGAGGTTGGACACCGCGGCGCCCACGCCCGTCGCGGCGGTGACCGCGCCGAGGCTGACGTTGAACCGGCCGCTGCCGTGCGTGACGTCTTGCACGACGAGCGGGAACAGCGCGCCGAAGATCCCCGCTCCCACGCCGTCCAGCAGTTGCACCCCGACCAGCCAGTACGGGTCGTCGGAGAGCGTGTAGAGAAACCCGCGGGCGGTGAGCACCGCGAAGCCGAGCAGGAAAATCCGTTTGCGCCCCCAACTGTCGGCCTTCGCGCCGGCGAGGTAGGCCACCGGGACCATCACCAGCTGGGCCGCCACC
Source organism: Mycobacterium sp. E2462 (assembly GCF_001672685.1). Taxonomy (NCBI): domain Bacteria; kingdom Bacillati; phylum Actinomycetota; class Actinomycetes; order Mycobacteriales; family Mycobacteriaceae; genus Mycobacterium; species Mycobacterium sp. E2462. Next base: position 6,525 of record NZ_LZKC01000014.1, on the reverse strand, counting down.
ACACACCCGGCCATCAACGCGGTACCGACGTCCTTGTTGTGCAGGGCGAGCAACTGCCCGACCAGCGGCAGCATTGCCGCGTTGGCGAAGTGGAAGGCGATCACGGTGACCGCGAACACCATGAGCCTGCGGTTGCGCAACACGGTCAAGAGCCGGGACGGCGTCTCGTGCGCTTTCCCGGGTTCCAGCCCGCGGGCGGCATCGTGGTCGACGGCGTCGGCCGGGATGCGCAGCGTCGCGACCACGCTGGCCGCCGCCATGGCCGCGAGCACCCAGAACACCACGACCGGCCCGAAGAGGTAGGCCAGACCGCCGGTGAGGGCCGCCGCCGACGCGTTGCCCGCGTGGTTAAACGACTCGTTGCGCCCGATCCGCCGCGCGAAGCGCCGCTGCCCCACCAGACCCAACGTGAGCGCGGCCAGCGCGGGGGCGAAGACGGAACCGGCGATCCCGGTGAGCACCTGCAGCACCGAGATGGCCGTCAGGTTCGGAAACACCGGCATTGCCAGCGACCCTGCGGTGACCGTCACCGCGGCGGCGACGAGCAACGCGCGCTTGGCCGTGCTCCTGTCGACCAGGGCGCCGGCGGGTGCCTGCGCGACGATCGCGCCGATCCCGCCGACCGCCATCACGAAACCGATGGACGCCTGGTCCCAGTGGTGCGCCAGCAGCAGGTAGATCGACAGGTACGGGCCCAGGCCGTCGCGGACGTCGGCCAGCAGAAAGTTGACCAGGTCCAGCGACCGCGCCACGCGGCGCGGTACGGCGTCGCCGGCGTTCAGGGTCGCGCGGGGGGGTTAGTTAGGCGCTCTTGTCGCGACGCTCGCTGCGCGACGGCTTGCGCGGCACGATGGTCGGCAACACGTTGTCCTGGACGGTCTCCTTGGTCACTACGACCTTGGCGACGTCGTCGCGGCTCGGGATGTCGTACATCACCGGCAGCAGGACCTCTTCCATGATCGCGCGCAGGCCGCGGGCGCCGGTACCCCGGTGGATCGCCTGGTCGGCGATCGCTTCGAGCGCGTCGTCGGTGAACTCGAGCTCCACGTTGTCCATCTCGAAGAGCCGGGTGTACTGCTTCACCAGCGCGTTCTTCGGCTCGGACAGGATCTTGACCAGCGACTCGCGGTCCAGGTTGGTCACCGACGCGACCACCGGAAGACGGCCGATGAACTCGGGGATCAGGCCGAACTTGATCAGGTCCTCCGGCATGACCTCGGCGAAGTGGTCGGTGGTGTCGATCTCGGCCTTCGAGCGCACCTCGGCGCCGAAGCCCAGACCCCGCTTGCCGACCCGCTCGTAGATGATCTTCTCCAGGCCGGCGAACGCACCCGCGACGATGAACAGCACGTTGGTGGTGTCGATTTGGATGAACTCCTGGTGCGGGTGCTTGCGGCCGCCCTGCGGGGGCACCGACGCCTGGGTGCCCTCCAGGATCTTCAGCAGGGCCTGCTGCACGCCCTCGCCGGAGACGTCGCGGGTGATCGACGGGTTCTCGCTCTTGCGGGCGATCTTGTCGACCTCGTCGATGTAGATGATGCCGGTCTCGGCGCGCTTGACGTCGTAGTCGGCGGCCTGGATCAGCTTGAGCAGGATGTTCTCGACGTCCTCGCCGACGTAGCCGGCCTCGGTCAGCGCCGTGGCGTCGGCGATGGCGAACGGGACGTTGAGCATCTTGGCCAGCGTCTGGGCCAGGTAGGTCTTGCCGCAGCCCGTCGGGCCCAGCATGAGGATGTTGGACTTGGTCAGCTCGACCGGCTCGTGCCGGGAGTCGCGACCCTTCTCGCCGGCCTGGATCCGCTTGTAGTGGTTGTAGACGGCCACGGCGAGCGTCCGCTTGGCGGTGTCCTGCCCGATGACGTAGCCCTCGAGGAACTCCCGGATCTCGATCGGCTTGGGAAGCTCGTCGAGCTTCACGTCGTCGGCGTCGGCGAGCTCCTCTTCGATGATCTCGTTGCACAGGTCGATGCATTCATCGCAGATGTACACACCGGGGCCAGCAATGAGTTTCTTGACCTGCTTCTGGCTCTTCCCGCAGAACGAGCACTTCAGCAGGTCCCCGCCGTCTCCGATGCGCGCCATGGTGCCTCAGGGCCTACTTCCTGTTTCGCCGTTGGTCTTGCAGTCCCACATGTATTCACCGACGCTACCCGCTTAATTGGGCCCTACGCGACCATTAACGCCGAATCGCGCCGGTGATATTCATGCCGTCCGTCCGGATGAAAGCTCGTCCGTCTGGATGAAACATATCGCCAGATGGCGCCCGTCACTCGCGAAGGACGTGCTTTGCATGTCGTTGGCGTGTCGCGCCGGTGGCGCGACACGCGCGGACCCCGGCAACCCACCCTACAGCGACCGGCGACGCGGGACCCGTCTATCGAGACGGGCCCGGGCGCCGTCCGGTCGCGCCTAAGCGGTCTGCGCGGACAGCTTCCGGTACTCCAGCACGGTGTCGATGATCCCGTAGTCCTTGGCCTCTTCGGCCGTCAGGATCTTGTCCCGGTCGGTGTCCTTACGGATGACCGATGCGTCCTTGTTGGTGTGACGCGCCAGGGTGGTCTCCATCAGCGTGCGCATCCGCTCGATCTCGGCGGCCTGGATCTCCAGGTCGGAGAACTGCCCCTGGATGACGCCCTGCAGCGACGGCTGGTGGATCAGGACGCGGGCGTTGGGCAGCGCCATGCGCTTGCCGGGCGTGCCGGCGGCCAGCAGCACCGCCGCGGCCGACGCGGCCTGCCCCAGGCACACCGTCTGGATGTCGGCGCGCACGTACTGCATGGTGTCGTAGATCGCCATCAGCGAGGTGAACCCGCCACCGGGCGAGTTGATGTACATCGTGATGTCGCGGTCGGGGTCCAGCGACTCGAGCACCAGCAACTGGGCCATGATGTCGTTGGCCGAGGCGTCGTCGACCTGGACGCCGAGGAAGATGATGCGCTCCTCGAACAGCTTGTTGTACGGGTTGGATTCCTTGACGCCGAAGCTGGAGTGCTCGATGAACGACGGCAGGATGTAGCGCGCCTGCGGCTGGGTTTCGGGACGCTGGAAACTCATCGGGCTTCTCCATTGGTGATGTGGGCGGCGCGGGTGATGATGTGGTCGACGAAGCCGTACTCCAGCGCTTCCTGCGCGGTGAACCAGCGGTCGCGGTCGGAGTCCGCCTCGATGCGCTCGATCGATTGGCCGGTAAACTCGGCGTTGAGCCGGAACATTTCCTTCTTGATGACGTGGAACTGCTCGGCCTGGATGGCGATGTCCGCCGCGCTACCGGTGACCCCGCCCAACGGCTGGTGCATCAGGATGCGGGCGTGCGGCAGCGCGAAGCGCTTGCCCTTGGTGCCCGCCGCCAACAGGAACTCGCCCATGGAGGCGGCCATGCCCATCGCGTAGGTCGCGATGTCGCAGGGCGCCAGCACCATGGTGTCGTAGATCGCCATGCCGGCGCTGATCGATCCGCCGGGTGAGTTGATGTAGAGGTTGATGTCCTTGTCGCCGTCCTCGGCGGCGAGCAGCAGAATCTGCGCGCACAGCCGGTTGGCGACCTCGTCGTTCACTTCCGAACCCAGGAAGATGATGCGCTCGGAGAGCAAGCGCTCATAGACCGAGTCCGTGAGGTTGAGGCCCACGGAGTTCGAACGCATGTCAGTCACGACTGGGTTACCTGCTTTCTGTCAGTTCTGTAATCACGACACTAACCAACGGCGCCCGACGTTTCGCGGCCACGCACCCCTAGAAGCGGGCGCGTTCGCTCACAGCGTCACGGCGTGGATCATTCCGCAGCGTCGGCGGCTTGGATGGCGTCTTCGGCGGCGGCTTCCGCGTCTTCGATCGCGCCTTCGGCGTCTTCGTCGGCGCCGTCCTCGAGGTCGCCGACCCCCTCGGGCGCCCCACGCTTGCCGAAGAACTCGTCGGTGTCGATGGCGTTGCCGGCTGTATCGGTGACGGTCGCGGCCTGAATCACCGCCGCGATGGCCAGACCGCGGCGCACGTCGGCGAACATGGCCGGCAGCTGGTTGTTCTCCTGCAGGTAGGCCACCAGCTGCTGCGGCTCGATGCCGTACTGCCGGGACGTCATCAGCAGGCGCTCGGTCAGGTCGTCCTGGCCCACCTGGACGTCGAGGTCGTCGGCCAGCGTGTCCAGCAGCAGCTGGCGCTTGACGTCGGTCTCCGCGGCGGTGCGGGTTTCGGTCTCGAACTCCTCGCGGGACTTGCCCTGCTGGGCCAGCACCTCGGCGAGCTTGGCCTCGTCGTGGTCGAGGCCGTGCAGCGCGCCGTGCAGGGCGCTGTCGACCTGAGCCTTAACGATCGCCTCCGGCAGCGGGATGTCGACCTGCTCGAGCAGCGTGTCGATGGCGGCCTCGCGGATCTGCTCGGCCTGCTGGGCGCTCTTGGTCCGGCGGACCTGGTCGCGCAGGTTGGAACGCAGCTCGTCGATGGTGTCGAATTCGCTGGCGAGCTGGGCGAACTCGTCGTCGGGCTCGGGCAGCTCGCGCTGCTTGATCGACTTGACCGTGACGGTGACCTGCGCGTCCTTGCCGGCGTGCTCCCCCGTCGCCAACTGGGCGGTGAACTCGCGCGACTCGTCGACGGACAGGCCCACCAGCGCCTCGTCGAGACCCTGGATCAGCCGGCCGGAACCCACCTCGTGCGACAACCCTTCGGCGGCGGCGCCGGGCACCTCCTCGCCGTCGATGGTGGCCGACAGGTCGATGGAGACGAAGTCGCCGTCGGCGACCGGCCGGTCCACCCCGGTCAGCGTGCCGAAGCGGGCCCGCAGGTTGTCCAGCTCCGCGTCGACGTCGGCGTCGCTGACCTCGATGGGGTCCACCGAGATGGTCAGCGTGGCCAGGTCCGGCAGGACGAGCCGCGGGCGGACGTCGACCTCGGCGGTGAAGGCCAGCTCCTCGCCGTACTCCTTCTTGGTCACCTCGATCTCGGGCTGGCCCAGCGGCTGCACCTCGGACTCGGCTACGGCCTGGCCGTAGCGGGCCGGCAACGCGTCGTTGACCACCTGGTCGAGCAGCGCCTCCCGGCCGAAACGGGCCTCCAGCAACTTGGCCGGCGCCTTGCCGGGCCGGAATCCGGGCAACCGCACCTGCCGGGCGAGCTCCTTGTAGGCGCGCTGAAAGTCGGGCTCGAGCTCGGCGAAGGGAACCTCCACGTTGATGCGCACCCGGGTGGGGCTCAACTGCTCGACAGTGCTCTTCACGGAAATGCTCCTCGGTGCTCGTTGCTGGTGGTCGGTGGGCCGTGCGCGCGACACGGGGCCGGTCGTGCTGGTCGGGGTGACAGGATTTGAACCTGCGGCCTTCCGCTCCCAAAGCGGATGCGCTACCAAGCTGCGCTACACCCCGCGCTGACCTCGATGATCTTAAGGCCCTCGGGTATCGCGTCCGGCACAGCCGTCGCGGCGAGGAAGCGCGGCCTCACGAAGCGATCACGAAGCCGCGTCGATTAGATTTGATCTTCGTCGCCAGCTACAGTCACGCTCGACTAACACATGCGGGCGTAGCTCAATGGTAGAGCCCTAGTCTTCCAAACTAGCTACGCGGGTTCGATTCCCGTCGCCCGCTCGGGGTGAGTGGCTGCTCCACCAGAAAGGCGCCATGAGCGACCTCCAAACGCACGAGTTGGTCCACGACTTGATTCATGGCTCATGCGCGTCGGATTTCGTCGGTGTGCGCGACGCGTTCGAGCGCAACTTCCTCCTCGGCGACGAGGTCGGTGCGGCCGTGGCCGTGTGGGTGGACGACGAGCTGGTGGTCGACCTGTGGGGCGGCTGGGCCGACGCGGCCGGCACCCGGCCGTGGCGACAGGACACGCTGACCACCGTGCTGTCCGGCACGAAGGGATTGTCCGCCACCTGCGTGCACCAGCTGGCCGACCGCGGTGACCTGGACCTGCAGGCACCGGTGGCCCGCTACTGGCCCGAGTTCGGGCAGGCGGGCAAAGAGGACATCACGCTGGCCATGGTGCTCAGCCACCGATCCGGGCTGATCGGGCCCGACGCGCCGCTCAGCTGGGAAGACGTCGCCGACTGGGACTTCGTCTGCGAACGCCTGGCCGCCGCCGCGCCGCGCTGGCAGCCGGGGACCGCGCAGGGCTACCACATGACGACGTTCGGCTTCATCCTCGGCGAGGTGTTCCGGCGGGTCACCGGCCGCACCATCGGCGAGTACCTGCGCACCGAGATCGCCGAGCCGCTGGGCGCCGACACCTGGCCGTTGGTCCCAGGGAATTCCAGCTGGCGCCACAACTGCAGGTCGTGCGACCCCAGCTCATCGTCCGGCGCGAATCCCATCGAAATCGCCAGCCCGGCCTTCGGGTGCTCGGTCAGGTTGGCCGGGCGCCGGGGGGCGTTCGCGTCGGTCAACAGGTCGCGCATGTGCGGCTTGTTGACGCGCTCGGCGCAGCGGAGCTGGTCGATGTCGGACAAGCCGATATGGACGTCGGCGCCCAGCGGCTCGGCGATCTCGGTGCGCAGGTACTCGCCGATGGTGCGGCCGGTGACCCGCCGGAACACCT
>NZ_LZKC01000013.1:0-5711 GCF_001672685.1 Mycobacterium sp. E2462 | reverse complement strand
AGGTCGTGCAGCCCCAGCACCGCGGTGATGCGTCCCGGCGCGGCGTCGACGTCGTCGACCGTGCTGACCGCGGAGTTGATGCCCGCGTCCGCCCGGGCGACCGCCACGGCGGCGCCGCCGGTCGACGAGCCGTCCCGCCCGGCGAGCAGGACCCCCGAGCCGTGCGGCGCCAGCGCCGCGGTGAAACGCGCCACGCTGGCGCCCTGGTTGCCGGCGTCCGGGGCCAGCGCGCCGCCGGTGACGACGAGCGCGGCGTTGGCCGGCCCCAGGTGCTCGGTCGGCTGGTAGGTGATGAACCCGGTGTCGCGCAGCGCCGCGAGCACGGTGGCCCGCTGCGTGTCGTCGACGGGCGGCACCGCCGGATTCGGGTTGGCCAGCAGGGCGATGCCCAACAGGTCACCGGCCTGCGACCCCTGGTCGACGAGCTTGGTGCTCAACTGCTGCCCGGCGGGCAGGATCGACGAGTTCACCACGGTCAGCAATTTCTCCGCCGAGTTGGCCTCGACGAACTCCGCGGTCAGTGCCACCGTCCCGGTCACCGTTCCGCCCGCCTGACCCACGAACTTCGACACCGCGGCGACGTCGTCGTCCTTGGCGTCGGGGGTGCGGAACACGACCACCGATTTGGCGCTCAGCGCGTCGTGCACGATTCGGCCGACCATTTGCGTGTCGAAATTGTTTGCCGCACTGAGCTTCTCGTTCAGCACATTTTTCTGATCGTTGAGTCCGTTGATCTGCTGGGTCAGGTCGCGCTTCTCGTCACGCAGGCTGGACAGCAGCGTGTCGGACAAGAAGCCAGAACCCAGCACCACTCCCACGGCCAGCGCCAGGAAGACGGCGGCCAGGGAGAAGGCGTGTTGGCGTAACGAGATCACGAGGCGGCGTCCTTAAGCGGGTTACGTCACCCACTTCTGCACCATCAGGCAGAAGTGGTTCCAGTAGTCGGTGGCCCAGTGCAGCACCACGCCGTCGGTGCGCGACACCCACAGCGCGACGATGACGGCGATGAGCATGGTGAGCGCGAGCAGCGCGATCGCGCCGGCCGAGATGTGGTTGCGGTACAGGGTGGCGACGGCGCGGGCGTCGACGACCTTCTCCCCCACCCGCAGCCGCGTCAGGAACGTCGACGGGTTGCTGTGCGCGCGGGTGCGGTCGAAGAACGTCTCGATGTTCGCGGTGTGCCCGGCGGTCACCAGCAGCGCGGCGCCGTGGTGGTCGGCCAGCAGCAGGGCCAGGTCGATCGCCGAGCCGGCGGCGGGGAAGGTCATCGCGCCGACGCCCAGGTCCTGGATGCGTTCCAGGCCGGGCGCGTGGCCGTCGGCGTCGGCGGGAAGCACCACCTGGGCGCCGCACTTGAGGGCCTCGGTGCTGATCTGGTCGGGGTCGCCGACGATCACCTGCGGCCGATAACCGCCCTTGCGCAGCACGTCCGCGCCGTTGCCCACGCCGATCAGCACCGGCTGGTACTCCTTGATGAACGGCTTGAGGGACTTGAGGTCCTCCTCGGCGCTGGGCTCGTCGGCGACGATCACCACGTGCCGCCGGCGCAGGTCGACGTCGATGTCCGGGATGCCGATGCCGTCGATGAGCAACGGGCTCTCGCTCTTGATGAACTCGATCGTGTTGCCCGCGAACGCTTCCAGGTGCGCGGCCAGGCCGCTCTTGGCCTCGCGCATCAGGTCGGCGATGTCGTGGTCGGTGCGCTCGGTGCCGCGGACCAGCCGGCGGTCGCCGGAGTACACGCCGCCCTCGTGCAGCCGAATCTTGGCGCCGTCCTTGATCTTCTTGAAGATGTCGGGGCCGGTCTCGTCGATCAGGGTGACCCCGTTGTTGACCAGGACCTCCGGGCCGAGGTTGGGGTAGCGGCCGGACACCGACGGCGACGCGTTGATGACCGCGGCGATGTCGGCCTCCACCAAGGCGTCCGCGGTGATGCGGTCGAGGTCGAGCACGTCGAGGACGACGATGTCGCCGGGGCACACCCTGCGCAGCAGTCGGTCGATGTTCCGGTCAACCCGCGCGGTGCCGATGAGTCCCGGCCGGGCGGTGTTACGTGAGAGCAGCCCTGACATCTTCATGGGGGCGATTCTGTCGGCCGGTCCGGCGCGACGCGGGGAGGCGCGCCGTAACATCAGCCACAGAAGTTATCTAGAGTCCCACCAGTCACAGGCCGGTACCGACTGGGTCTCGACCCGTCACACCGGGGTTTGGGGGCGCGCTAGGCCTTTTCGCTCTGCGCCGTCTCGAGCAGCTCGCGGGCATGGGCGCGCGCGCTGTCGGAGTCGCCGAGGCCGGCCAGCATCCGCGCGAGCTCGGCCACCCGCTCGTCGCCGCCCAGACGCCGCACCACGCTGGTGCCGCGCGGGCCGGCCCCGTGCACCACCAGGTGGACGTCGCCGTACGCCGCGACCTGCGGCAGGTGCGTGACGACGATGACCTGGTGGGTGCGGGCGAGCCGCGCCAGGCGGCGGCCGATCTGCACGGCGGCCCGCCCGCCGACACCGGCGTCGACCTCGTCGAACACCATCGTGGTGCCCGCGGCGGAGGCGGCCAGCACCACCTCCAGGGCCAGCATGACCCGCGACAGCTCACCGCCCGAGGCGCTCTTGGCCAGCGGCAGCTGGTCCATGCCCCGGTGGGCGGCGAAACCGAATTCGACCTGGTCGACGCCGTCGACGCCGGCCCGCGCCAGCTCGCCGGAGGGCAGCGTGAGCGCGGCGGGGTCGTCCGGGGTGACGCCGGTGTCGACGGTGACGCCGATGCCGAATTGCGCGTCGGCCATGGCCAGCCCGGCCAGCTCGGCGGTGACCTCCTTGGCCAGCCGCTTGGCGGCCTTGCACCGGATATTGCTGAGATCGGTTGCGGCCGAACCTAATTCGCGGGCCAGCTCGTCCACCCGGGCCGCCAGCGCAGTCAGGCCCTCCTCGGAGACGTCGAGTTGGGCTAGCCGTTGCCGTGACTCGTGGGCCCAGGCGAGGACGCCGTCGACGTCCGCGGCGTACTTGCGGGTCAGCGTGCGCAGCTCGGCCTGCCGCGCCAGCTTGGATTCGAGCGCGCTGGCGTCGACCGGGAGCTCGTCGAGGAAGCCGCTCAGCTCACCAGCGGTGTCGAGCACCACGGTCAGCGCCTCGCCGAGCTGCCCGGCCAGCGCGACGAGCTTCGCGTCCCCGGTGGATTCCAGTGCGGCCCTTGCCCTTCCGAGGCTGTCGGTGGCGCTGTAACCGCCGGAGCCGTCGGTGTCGTCCGCGGACAGCGCCGCGCGGGCCTGGGCCGCGGCCTCGCGCAGGGTGTCCAGCTCGGAGAGCCGCACGATCTCGGCGACCAGGGCTTCGTCCTCGCCCGGTTGCGGGTTCACCACGTCGATCTCGTTGAGCGCGAAGCTCAACCGGTCGGCCTCGAGCGCGAGCTCGCGCATCCGGCTCCTGCGGTCGACGAGGTCGCGGCGCGCCGTCGCCCACGCGTCGCGCAGCTTGCGGTAGCGCTCCAACGCGGCGTCGGCCTTGGCGAAGGTGTCTAGCGCGCCGCGCTGCTCCTCGGGCCGCATCAGGCGCAGCTGGTCGTTCTGCCCGTGCAGGGTGAGCAGCCCGGTGGTGAAATCGCCCAGCGATTTGGCGGGCACGCTGCGCCCGCCGAGGTACGCCCGCGACGGGCCGTCGCGGCTCACCGAGCGCAGGGCGATCACGCTGCCGTCCTCGTCGCGCTCCCCGCCCGACGCCGCCAGCATCTCGTCGAGCCGCACGGCCGTGGCCTCGTCGAGATCGGTTGTGGTGAACCGTCCTTCGACGACCGCCCGGTCGGCGCCCGAGCGCACCCGGGTGGCGTCGGCGCGGGCCCCGCCGAGCAGGTGCAGCCCGGTCACCACCATCGTCTTGCCGGTGCCGGTCTCGCCGGTCAGCACCGTCAGGCCGCGGTCGAACTCACCGACCGCGGCGCTGATGGCGCCCAGCGACTCGATGCGGATTTCGGTCAGCATTCAGCGAACACCGCGCCGCGCCGTCAATTTCCACGCCAGCCGGTCACCGGCAACCGGAACTTGTGCACCAGGCGGTCGGTGAACGGCGCGCTGTCCAAGCGTGCCCACTTGACCGGGGTGTCGCACCGGCGCACCTCGATGCGGCTGCCCGCGGGGATGAGTACCTCGCGGCGCCCGTCGCAGAACACCAGCGCGTCGTGGCCGCCGGCCTCCACCTCGATCGCGATGGTGGCGTCGGGGCTGGTGACCATGGGCCGCCCGAACAGCGCGTGAGCGTTGTTGGGCACCACCAGGATTGCCTCGAGATCGGGCCACAGCACCGGGCCGCCCGCGGAGAACGCGTACGCCGTGGACCCGGTGGGCGTCGACACCAGCACCCCGTCGCAGCCGAACGCCGACACCGGCCGGCCGTCGATCTCGAGCACCACGCCGAGCACGCCCAGCCGGGGGCCCTTCTCCAGGCTCACCTCGTTGAGCGCCCAGCCGTGTTCGATGATGCGGCCGTCGTGGCGCACGATGAGGTCCAGCGTCAGGCGGTTCTCGACTCGATAGTCGTGGGTGACAACGTGATCCAGGACCGTGTCGATGGCCTCCGCCTCGGCCTCGGCCAGAAACCCGATGCGGCCGAGGTTGACGCCCAGCACCGGAATGTCGGCGTTGCGAGCCAATTCGCCGGCGCGCAGGAAGGTGCCGTCACCGCCCAGCGCCAGCACCAGCTCGCAACCCTCGGCGACCTGCGGGTCCGGCTCGACCACCTCGATCTCCCCGCCCATCGCCTGCAATTCGTGCGGGTCGAGCTGCCGGGCGCCGCGATCCACGGCCTCGGCGGACAACACGCGAAGCCCGATCTTGTTGTCGCCCAGCACCTTCTGCACGCGACGCGCGGTCTCGGTGGCCTCCTCGCGCCCGGTGTGCACCACCATCAGCACCGTGCGGTGCGCGGCGCTCACTGCGGGCCCTCGCTCACCGCACGCCGGACCGCCGACACCAAGCGGTCGCCCGTGAGCGCCCGGTCGGTCTTTGCGCGCAGCCACAGGAAGTATTCGACGTTGCCCGACGGGCCCGGCAGCGGGCTGGCGGTGGCATCCAGCGTGCACCAGCCGAGCTCGTCGGCGCGGCGGGCGACCGCCAACACCGCGTCGGCGCGCAAGCCGGGATCCTGCACCACCCCGCCGGCGCCGACCTGACCCTTCCCCACCTCAAACTGTGGCTTCACCATGGGAACGATATCCGCGTCGGGCGCGGCGCAGCCAGCCAGCGCGGGCAACACTGTGGCCAGCGAGATGAACGACAGGTCGGCGACCACGACGTCGACGGGCCCGCCGATGACGTCGGGCGTCAGGTCGCGGGCGTTGGTGCGCTCGACGACCCTGACCCGCGGATCGCTGCGCAGCGACCACGCCAGTTGGCCGTAGCCCACGTCCACGGCCACCACCTCGGTGGCGCCGCGGTCGAGCAGCACCTCGGTGAACCCGCCCGTCGACGCGCCGGCGTCCAGGCAGCGCCGGCCCGCCACGTCGATTCCGAAGGCGTCCAGGGCCCCGAGCAGCTTGTGGGCGCCACGCGAGACCCAGCCGCGTTCGCCGTCGTCGGCGACGGTCAGCGCCGCGGTGATCGCGACGGCGGTGCCCGGCTTGCGCGCGGGCAGGCCGTCGATGCTGACCCTGCCGGCGTCGATCAACTCCGCGGCCTGCTGCCGGGACCGGGCCAGCCCGCGCCGGACCAGTTCGGCGTCGAC